>JAQCEL010000070.1 GCA_027618655.1 Pseudomonadota bacterium
GAATTGTTAAATGAACTTATATTCAATGAGTTGAATTGATCTTCAAATGTAGATTCTGAGATAAAATTTTTCGACGTATGGCTCGTCGACGAAAACGCTTGGACATGACTGGAAGATTTGGAGATTAAATTGCCCGCCCAACAAGAGCTGAGCCCGCTCCCGACAACGCGACAAAACATCGCTGCCGTAGACATCTCGCGGGTCGGGAAAACATACCACTCTGGCTCGACAAGCCAGCGTGTCTTAGACGATCTTAATCTGCGGGTCGAACGAGGCCAATTCGTTGTGATCCTTGGCCGCAGCGGTTCGGGTAAATCCACCTTACTCAATTTGCTCGGCGCTATGGATCGGCCAACCACGGGACGCATCAATATCAACGGCGTTGAGATTGGCGAGATGGGCGATCGCGAACGCACCCTCTTGCGCCGCACTTCCTTGGGTTTTATTTTTCAGGCTTACAATCTCATACCAACTCTGAGCGTGCTTGAGAATGTTCAACTGCCGCTCGCCCTGAACGGCATCGATGACGATTCGACTGCCATCCGGTTGCTCGATGAACTCGGACTCGCTAACAAGCTAGATGCGTCGGCGGAAGATTTATCAGGTGGTGAACAACAGAGAGTCGCCATCGCGCGGGCGCTGATCCATACGCCGAGTCTTATCCTCGCCGATGAGCCAACCGGAAACCTCGATGTCGATACGGGTCGCGAGATCATTCGCCTGATCGACAATCTCGTACGCCGTAACGGTCAGACGTTAATTATGGCGACCCATAGTCAGGAAGTGATTGGCTACGCGGATCGGGTGGTGACTATCAGAGACCAACATCTGGTCGACGCCTAACGGTTAGCTGATGTCCAAACTCACATTCGTTGCATTCTCACGGCACTTGCTCAAGCACCCCTGGCAGTTGGGCTTGGCGGTACTTGGGATCATGGTCGGCGTGGCCGTTATTGTTGCAATCCGATTGACTCAAGCCAGTGCCTTTGACGCCTTTGATGCGGCGACGCGAACCACAACGGGCAGTGCCAGTCATCGCATTATTGGAACGCGCGGCTGGATCCAACACGATTATTTACAACAAATTGCGCAGGCCTTTCCGGACATTACGCTAACCCCCGTTATCACTCGCACACTTGCGTTACCTAAGCACCCAAACCGTAGTGTCGTCATGTTAGGTATCGAGCCGATTTCTCGTTCTCAAACAACGTTCCGCAGGAACAGGGAAATTGTGTTGTTTGATGCGCGCGAGCTAATCAGCACACCAGGCGCGGCCGTACTAAACGAAATTACCGCGAACGCTTTGGGTCTCAAGAAGGGTTCCCTCTTAGAAGTTCGCATTGGATCCGACGTTTCCAAGCTCACTATCGTTAGCGTGCTACCAGGTGCCGCTCGTCCGGGCGGTGTGATCAACGATCTCTTAATTGTCGATATCGCGACGGCGCAAGAGGTTCTGAAATTTTTCGATGGGGTCGATCACGTTAATCTTCAAGTCGATGAACCCGATAAGCTTAGCGCGCTGAACTCAATGCTTAACGAGCGTTTTGCGGGCGATTTAGAACTCACCGATCTAATTGCGGAGTCGAGCAGCGTCAAGCGCATGACTGCTGCATTTTATTCGAATCTCACCGCGCTAAGCTTGATGGCGCTACTGGTCGGCATGTTTCTGATCTACAACACGGAAACGTTTCTTGTGCTTCAGCGTCGCCAACTTCTCGGACGGCTACGCGCTTTAGGTGTTAGTCGAAATCAAATTCTTGCCGCGATTCTGTCCGAGGCCGCGCTTATTGGCGTACTTGGAAGTGTTTGTGGAATTGCTTTCGGTGTCGTACTCGCGAACGGACTACTCGGCGTCGTCTCGACCACGATAAACGACTTATATTTTAGGACCTCGATCGATTCACTTTCCATTGACGTGCCGACGTTAGTCGTGAGCTTGCTCATCGGTATCACGGCCACGATTCTCGCTGCGATCGTGCCGGCCGTTGACGCAATGCGGATGGAGCCTAATTTGGTGGTGAGCAGAACGACGATCCGCCAAGCGCGAGTGCGGCAGATTTGCGTGGTGACCGCTAGCATTTTCTCGTTGTGCAATGTCGTTGCATGGCTGGTCTTGAGCAGATCTCAAACGCCAAACGCAGGCTTCGTCGGCATTTGTCTTATCGTCATCGGTTTCGCAGCCCTATGCCCGATTACGATCATCGCCCTATCTAGGCTTGCTAGCGCGTTCATTAGCCGCGCGAGTTTGCTGCCGGAAACGCTTGGTTTCAAAACAGTCCGCGCGACGCTCAATCGAACAGGAACTGCGACTGCAGCGTTGATGATAGCGACCGCTGCAAGCATTGGCATTGGCATCATGGTCACCAGCTTTCGCGGATCAGTTAGTGCATGGCTTGATAGCTCCCTACGAGCAGACATCTATATCGCCGACGGTCAGTTCGACAATCACTTCAAAGACAGAAAAATTCCGGAATCGGTTGTCCAGACCTTGGCGCAGCTGCCAGAAGTTGCAGCGACCAGCAACGTCGTGCGGCGCAAAGTCACGAGCCTGGATCAGCGAATTGTCGTCTCGGGGTTTAATTTGAATGCGATAGCCGAACAAAGTTTCCATTTCAACGCAGGCGAGCCTAAAACCATTTGGCAACAATGGGAAACTGACGACGTCGTCATTGTGAGCGAGCCGTTTGCCTACCACCATAAAATTTCACTGGCCGCAGAAATACCACTTAATACGGTTAACGGTGAACGCCTCTTTCGGGTTGTTGGAATTTATCGTGATTACGCCTCGGAAAGCGGCACGATCTCGCTCAGCCGTCAAACCTACAACCGACATTGGCACTCGAGCGGCTATGACGGTCTCGGGATTTACGCTCAGCAAGGCGTAAGCGCTGATGAACTTATCAGCGTGGTCCATAAGGCATTAGGGGGCGATTCGAGTTTAGTCGTCAAGTCGACGAACGAATTGAAAAAAACCTCGTTGGAAATATTCGACCGGACATTTCTTATTACAGACCTATTGCGCGCAATCGCCGTCACGGTGTCATTTATTGGGGTGCTAGGCGCCCTCCTCGCGCAGCAACTCGAACGCACGCAAGAATATGGGATCTTGCGCGCGCTAGGTTTCAGTAATGTCGAAATCTCTCGTAGCGTACTTACCCAAACCACGCTGCTGGGTGCGACCGCTGCATTGATCGCAATCCCGGTCGGATTATTAATCGGCGTCGTGCTTATCGACGTCGTCAATCCCCGTTCGTTCGGTTGGACCATGTCACTAGAAGTTCCCGTGCTGCTCATTGTCAACTCATGTGCGATTGCGATCCTTGCGGCATTTCTCGCAGGGCTCTACCCAAGTTACCGCGCGGCGAAGATCGAACCGGCGGATGCAATGCGTTACGAATAAAATGCGCAGTGCCGTCGTCCTAATCATCATTAGCCTGGCGATCGCGACGATCTGTTCAAGGTCGCTTGTCGAGCAACAGTCGACCGGAACGGTCGCCAGCCTTTTGACTGAAATGGATCCGCCACCCGGGTTCAGCTACGCCATCGATCCGATAGCATTCGAGTTTCCAAGCGACCATAACGCGCACCCCGATTTCCGCTCCGAGTGGTGGTATTTCACTGGTAATACATCAACCGATGACGGTCACGAATTCGGTTTCCAGTTCACGATTTTTCGCTTCGCCTTAAAACCAAGCCCATCCGAATCACCGTCTCCGTGGCGACGTAGCAATTTATATATGGGGCATTTTGCGATCTCTGATATTTCTGCCGGGACCTTCCATAGCTACGAGCGCCAGGCGCGCCCGGCATTAAACTTCGCCGGGGAGCGCAGAGCGCCATTAAGAATTTGGATCGGAGACTGGTCGCTCGAACTAATTGACGAAGGATCTGAAACTTGGCATGTACTCGCCAAGCAAAATGGTTACGCGCTCGATATCAATCTGCGCGCGGAGCGCCCGATTTTGTTGCAAGGCGACCAGGGTCTCTCGAAAAAAAGCGCCGCACCAGGCAATGCCTCTTACTATTATTCGATTCCGCGCTTATCTGTACACGGAACGATCGGCACACCCGAGCAATTGCATCAAGTACGTGGACAAGGGTGGTACGACCACGAGTGGAGCACCAGCGCGCTGGCCCAAGGCCAGCAAGGATGGGACTGGTTTAGTTTGCAATTGGACGACGGGCGCGAAGTGATGTTTTATCAAATTCGTGACTCGGACGGACGTAGCGACGGCGCAAGCCATGGGGTCGTTCTGTCAAATGACGGCACCCAATCGCCCCTCGACTCCACCGACTTCGAAATTAAAGTGCGGCGCCACTGGCGCAGTCCCGACAGTGGTGCCCGATACCCGTCTCAGTGGCATATAAAGATTCCAAAACAACAGTTAGACATTTTAGTAACGCCGCGCTTCGCCGACCAGGAATGGCGGCAGAACTTCACCTACTGGGAAGGCGCAGTGTCAGTAACGGATAAATCAGACGACGAGCCGATAATCGGTCGAGGCTACGTTGAGCTCGTTGGATACGAGTAAATTGCGGAAGCGACTGGCACGCGCCTAGCTGACGACGGTATAGCTCGGGATATATTGTCGACCGGGCAGGCGCATACGCCCGTCAGCGACAAACGACCTCAGCAACGTATCGAGTGCGGATGCAATGTGTGCATCGGCGCGTAATTCGAACGGGCCATAAGCTTCTACTGCGTTTATACCGTCTTCCTTCACGTTTCCGGCGACAATTCCTGAGAACGCGCGCCGCAAATTGCAAGCCAGCTCGTGGCGCGGGATCTGCGAATTTAACTGCAGAGATTTCATCGCCTCGTGAGTCGCGCGGAACGGCCGTTGGAATGGAATGTCGACCATCAGCGACCAATTAAAATAGGGCGCATCGTCGATCGCGTCGCGGTGATTGAGAACTGCGTCAGCGCGCGTCTTGACGACGCTCGCAACCGTGCTTGGCGAGTCTATTATTATTTGATATTTCTGGGCAAAGTCATCGCCCAAGGTGTCCCTAATGAATTTATCGAGTGCCTGAAAGTATCCTTCGCTGCTGCGTGGTCCGGTAAAGATCACTGGGAACGGGTGGTCCAAGTTATTCGGATGCGCGAGTATCCCCAGTAAATACAAAATTTCTTCCGCCGTGCCTGCACCGCCCGGAAAGACAATCACACCGTGGGCAATCCGCACAAAGGCTTCTAAGCGCTTTTCGATGTCCGGCAATATCGACAACTGGTTGACGATCGCGTTCGGCGCTTCAGCAGCGATGATGCCAGGCTCCGTAATGCCGACATAACGCCCTGTCCTGATCCGTTGCTTAGCATGTGCGATCGTCGCGCCCTTCATGGGTCCTTTCATTGCACCAGGGCCGCATCCGGTACAGACGTTTAGCTTGCGCAAGCCGAGTTGGTAACCGACTTCTTTCGTGTAGTCGTATTCGACCGGCCCAATGGAATGCCCGCCCCAGCAAACGATCAGTCCGGGTTGCTCGCCGGGGTGCAACAGATCCGCCTGGCGTAGAATTCTGAATACGGCGTTGGTGATTTCGCTAGACCCCGCATCGCCGAGCAAGCCTGCAACCAATGTATCGTTTGCGACAAAGACGATATCGCGCAGCACGGAAAATAAATGCTCGCGAGCCCCCGCAATCATTTCACCGTCTACAAATGCGGTTGCCGGGGCGTTCGTTAGATGCAGTAGGATCCCCCGATCGGCTTGCTCAATGCGAACGTCAAAATCTCGATACTGCTGAGATAAATACCGCGCATCGTCGACATCCGCGCCGCTCGTTAGAACCGCCAACGCACAGCGCCTGAAGACGTCATAAATTTCTTCATTTTGTGCGGCGCACAAGTTATGGACTTCTGACGCAGAAAGCACGGCAAGATGCGTTTCTGGACGCACTGTTGCTGATGCGATGGTATGGGTCGGCGTTGTTGTCATTCGTTTGGCCTGCTTGTCAGCTTACAAGAAATAGTTGAAGTTCTTTCTCATAATCGTATATTATCTGCTCAAAGATCAGCACATTAACTGATCATAGTGAGATCTACTATTAGGATCATGTTGTAACTTAATTTAGTAACGACGCTCAAAGGAGGGTTGTTGCAAATGGCGGCGAATATCATGTCTGAAGGATTCAGAGACCTGGTGGAAGAGTTAAATCAACTGGAAGAATTCTTTCCATTGCTGGGTGAGGTAGGCCATAAAGACGATCTCGCTGATGAGGTTCGTGAGCTAGAACAAATTCTAGCAGTGGCCCAAGAGCCGCGGGATAAGCACTCGATGCAAGCCCTGGCTTATTTACAAACGCAGCTGGCTCGCAAACGAGCGCTACTCGACGGTTTTTGAGCGGGCGCGAAAACAGCGTCCCACCGCTGGACCGGGGTGCAATCACCGCGCGGCGCATGCATCGCATAAATACCATCGCGAATTACCACTTAAAGCCTCTCCACGCGTTGACGTAGGTAGCGCGCAAAATCCTCGTCGAGTTCAGGGTGCTTTAGTGCAAAGTCTATCGTGGCCTCCAGATACCCAAGTTTCGAACCGCAATCGTAACGCGTGCCAGTAAATTCGTAAGCTAGAACTTGTTGGCGTTCGAGTAACGTCGCAATCGCGTCAGTCAATTGAATTTCGCCACCAGCACCGCGTTGGGTGTTCTCTAAGATGTTTAATATTTCTGCCGGCAAAATGTAGCGGCCAACCACCCCGAGGTTTGACGGCGCGACAGCCGGGGCCGGCTTCTCAACAATACTGAATACCTTGCCTATTTTGTCGTCGATCGGCTTTACTTCAACAATGCCATAGCGATGCGTTTCGTCCTTTGGTACAGGTTCGACTGCTACGACACCACAGTTATAGTGCGAATGGACCTCGACCATTTGTTTCAGGCAGCCGTTGCCATTGCCGTCGATTAAATCATCGGCGAGTAACACGGCAAATGGTTCGTTACCGATCGCGGGCTTCGCACATAGCACGGCGTGGCCCAAGCCCAATGGTTCGGCTTGTCGAATGTAAATACAAGCCACGTCTCGGGGAAGGATATTTTGCACAAGCGCGAGCATCTCGTGCTTATTGTTCTTCTCGAGCTCTGCTTCAAGCTCATAGGCTTTATCGAAATGATCCTCAATCGAGCGCTTCGTCCGTCCGGTTACGAATATCAACTCTTTTATTCCCGCTTCTACGGCTTCTTCTGCGGCATACTGAATTAGCGGTTTGTCGACGATCGGCAGCATCTCCTTTGGATTCGCCTTTGTCGCGGGTAGAAAACGCGTACCCATCCCCGCGACTGGAAAGACTGCCTTGCGAACCACCGTATTCATTATTTATTCCCCGTAAACGTCAATATATTTGTTTTTTTGCTCACTGCATCGTGAGCTTCCGTCAGCTCTGGTAGCGCCTCAAATAGCAGCCGTCGAATCAAGTTTTCGTCGAATGCTTCACAGGCAAGCTTGAGTTCTTCGAACAACTCCCCGATTCGACGACTATCAATTTTAGTGTGCGCCGCCAGCATTAATTTTTCGTGTCGTGTTGGCGTGAGGTTTTCTTCGCGGTGAAACAATTGCTCGTGAAGTTTCTCGCCCGGTCGCAATCCGGTGTACACGATCGCGATATCGACACCGGGTTCTCGACCGGAAAGGCGAATCATTTGCTCCGCTAAATAGCCGATATTAATCGAGGCGCCCATCTCTAAAACGAATATTTCGCCGCCTTGGCCTATCGCCGAGGCCTGAAGTATCAGCTGGCAGGCTTCCGGAATGGTCATGAAAAACCGCGTCGCTTCCGGGTGCGTAACGGTTACTGGGCCACCGTTGCGAATTTGGCGTTTAAATAACGGTACGACGCTGCCCGCGGAGCCAAGTACGTTACCGAAGCGCACGGTGATGTACCGAGTCGTCGATTCGCCGTTCTTGCTCTCGCACATTAATTCAGCAAAGCGCTTTGTAGCGCCCATGATGCTACTCGGTTTAACGGCTTTATCGCTTGAAATGAACACGACGTTTTCGCATCGATGCCGTTCTGCGGCATTAATGACTTCGTGAGTTCCCAACACGTTATTGCGCACTGCCGTGCGCGATTGCGATTCTAAAATAGGGACATGTTTGTAAGCAGCTGCGTGGAACACTAGCCGCGGCGCATAGGCACTGAATAATTGGTCTAGTGCGCCGCGATCACAGACGTCACCCAAGGAGCAATGCAAAGTCAAATTCGGAAATTTTTCACGAAGTTCGCGCTCAATCTTGTATAAATTGAATTCGCTGTGATCGAACACGATGACTTTTGAAGCACCGAGTCGCGCAGCTTGGCGACACAATTCTGATCCGATAGATCCACCGCCGCCCGTTACTAATACGGCCTTACCGACGAGCGCAGATTGAATCGACCGCCAATCCAGTTCAACCTTGTCGCGGCCGAGCAAATCGTCGATTGAGACTTCGCGGATCTCTTGGAGCCCAACCTTGCCCGAGACGATATCTTGAATACGGGGCAAAGTCCTAAACGGTAAAGCGGTTTGTTCACAGGTTTCGACGATATAGCGCATTTGTGCATTATTCGCTGATGGAACCGCGATAATCAGCGAATCCACACTGTAGCGGCGCGCGATGGACGGAAGATTTGCAATGGGGCCGAGTACCGCAATACCGTGGATACGTGCTTTCAAAAGACTCGGGTCGTCGTCGACGAGCCCGACCGGTATGTACGATCCGTCACGCAGCATATCTCTGACAATCATCTCGCCGCCAGTGCCCGCACCGATCACGATCACGCGTTGACCACCTGAGATGTTTCGCAAACTAAGCGAATGGTCTTTCAGAACTCGATAGGTTAAACGCGGACCGCCGAGCAGAAAAATCAAAAATACCGGGTATAGAATTATGATCGACCGAGGGATCCTTTCAAGTCGGTTGTAGACAAACAACGCCAATGCAATCGAGACAGAACCCAGTGCTGCAGCACGAATAATGTTCCACAAATCGGGCAAGCTCGCGAACCGCCATAAGCCTTTATAGAGCCCAAAATATTGGGCAATGATTCCTTGGATAAGTAGTACGAACGGAAACGCAATCGTCGCCGCATGGAGATACGCATCCGGCGGAATCTCAAAGTTAAAACGTGCAAACACGCTAACAAACCAGGCCAATGAAATAGCGAGCATGTCGTGACAAATAACTTTTGTGCGATTGCTAATTAACACGTCGTCTAATGGCCGTAGCGCCCATGCATATATCGGATAACGGCCCATATGATAGCAGCTAGACCATACACTTGGGTTGTCACAACGCGTGCCCATTCGGGTTCGATCACTGTGTACGCGGCGAGCGGCGCAAGAACGAGCAAGGTCACGAGTGAAAGCGCGATGACGAGGCGGGCGTGACTCCAACCACCGAGAACGATGAGTTGATAGTTATGCGAACGATGCGCCTGCCACCAGGATTTTTTCTGCAGGATCCGCAGCGCCAAAGTTAAGCTGGAATCGACGGTAAATGGCGCGAGCAGTATCAACCACACCCACGGTCCCGGTCCGTGGAAAGTGTCGTAAGCGACTAATGCGGCGAATTGGAATCCTAGAAAATAGCTGCCGACATCACCCATAAATATTTTTGCCGGCTGCCAATTCCAGATCAAGAATCCGGCCGCACTGCCGGCAACCGACAACGCGAGCAAGCTAGGCACCTCGGCGCTACGCAAACCGACAATAATCGCGCCGCATCCTGCGACTAGTAACGCCTCGGTTGTTGCATAACCGTCTGCGCCGTCCATGAAATTGTAAAGATTGACCATCCACACGATGAGGGTTGTCACGACCAACAAGCAGGCGAAATAATGGGCAGTGAAAGCGTCGAAGAATGTCGAGTCAGAGGCACGTAGCAGGACGGTCGCGAACACCACTGCGACAAGCAGTTGGCATGCTAAGCGAGGCGCTAACGGCAGATTGCTATGGTCATCGACCCAACCTAGTAATCCCAATGCAACACCACAAGCAATCCAAGCGAGGAATACGGCTTCCATACCGTTGAACGTTGTTAGTATGAATACGCTGCAAAGAGTCGCCGCAATAAGGATCGCGGCCCCGCCGCCGCGCGGCACAGGGGTTTGGTGGAGACTCCGTGGGTTCGGAATATCAATTAAATCCCGCCGCTGCGCATAATTAAATATCAACACACAAAGCGCCGCGCTTAGTATTGCAGCTGCAGCGAAAATACTGATCGCGATCATCGTCATGTACGCGTTATCGACAAATATTGCTCAGCCGCAGCGGACAGTGACTGTTCGAGGGTTCTTGCTGGCATCCAGCCGCTGTCCGCAATAAAGCGTTCGCTGTCAACCAAGAGCGACCCGACAATTTTTTCAAGTTGCGCACGCCGACCGCAAATCGTCGCGACGAGTTCGAGTAATGCGTGCGGGCACCGAACAAGGTTCGAGCGGCGACCGAGCGCGCCCGCCATTGCTTCTACCAAGGCGGCAATCGAGACATCGACATCGGCCAAGGTGTAAGTCGTCGAATTCAAACGCGTCGTCATCGCAATAACCAAGGCGTCCGCAAGGTTGTCAACGTCGATTAAACTGCGGCGATTTTTAATGCTGGCTAACGGCAACGGCAGTCCTTTATCAACGGCACGCATGAGCGCGTGCAAGTTCGCTTTCTGCCCAGGTCCGTAGACTAGCGGTGGCCGCAAGACGGTAAGTCGTGTGCCTGTAGCATCGAGCGTCTGGCGCAAGACCTGCTCAGCCTCCCACTTAGATCGCCCATATTCAGTCGTAGGCTCTGGAGCATCGTCGGCCGAGAAACGATGGGCGCGACCGTCCGCTGCCATCGGGGACTGCTCACCGTTGACCTTAATTGAACTCATAAACACGAACTGTCTAACACGAGCGCTAACCGCGGCGTCGGCTAATTTTCGTGTGCCGTCGACATTAAGCGTTCGATAAGCCGATGCGGAATCGATTCGATCACTTTCGTGGGTGCGCGCGGCAAGATGCACAACCGCGTCGGTCTGCTCCAATCCAGCGTCCCAGCTCGTTCGTCCATCGATTTCTCCAACGACAAGCCGACGGCATCCGTCAACGACATCGCCAGCTTCAGATCGTGTTGCTGCGATAACCTCGTGACCGTCACGGATCAATTTCTTGCTTAGGGCCCGGCCAATGAATCCCGTTGCACCAGTAACTAGTACGCGCACTCGGCTATTCCCTTGTTAAGGTTTCGGCGCCCGATAGGCGCCCACGAAAAATAGTCCAAAAATAATTCACTACGATCTTTTGGCATCGAGCAGTGCATGATAGTACTGCAGAGTTTGCGCTCCGATATGCTCGACCGAGAAATGTTCTTCCACTAAATGACGGCCGGCACATCCATAGCGTCGCTGCACGTCTGGAGCAGCTAGCAATGCTGTGATCGCCGTGGCTAATTGAGACGCATCACGTGGTTCTATCAAGGTGCCGTTCACTCCGTCGCGGCAGACCTCGCGACATCCGGCTACATTACTCGCAATCAACGGGCGGCCGCAGGCGGCAGCCTCGACCAGGACTTTCGGCAAACCTTCGCGATAGGACGGCAGACAAATAATGCGCGCTTGCGCGTAAACGGCTGGCATGTCGTCCCTTTGACCCCACCATTCGACGCTACCATCAGCTAGCCATTGCTCAAGCACAGCGCGCGCGATTGCCGCCGGATTATCGGGGTCGTCTGCTCCGACAAGTACAAAGCGACAATTAGGATGCGTCCTTCTTACTACGCGAGCAGCGTCGGCGAACTCCTCAATGCCCTTGTCGCGGATCAACCTTGCGGGCAGCACCACGATCGGATCAACTGTGAAATCGATTTCGGAGAAACTGAAATGTCGCGTGTCGACACCTACCCCCTGGATCATCACCGCGGCACCCGCGCGTCCGATCCGTTCGGATTCAAGTAGCCGAAGATCTTCTTCGTTTTGCACGAGAACGGACACATTCGAGCGCCTCAATATTAAACGAAGGACTGCGACCACCGACCGTTGAAACCACCATGCTCGCCTATCTGTAGACGAAAACAGATACCCCATCCCGGTAAACGCGGCAACGAATTGGGTTTGCGGATTCAACAAGATCGCGAGAAAACTTAAGAGTATCGGTTTATGCGACACCAAGTGGACGAGGTCCGGTCGCGTTGTGCGCACAACGTGCAATAACTCTATCGCGGCGGATAAATCTCGTAAGGGATGCCGTAACGAGCGCTCAAACGGTATCGCAATACATTGAAAACCCATTTCGGCACACCGACCCGCGTGACGGTTAAACCGTGTGGCCAATAAGACCTTCCAAGCTTTAGATTGCAAAAACACCGCGAGGCGTTGCCGATGCGACCAAAAATACCAATCCTCTGTCACAGCAAACAATACTGTTGGTGCACGAATTGATTTCGCTAATTTTGGCACGCGTTTTGTCTCGGCCATCGATTTGCGAATTGTCTTGCAGAGATTAGGTCTGCGGATTCCTGTCGCAAGCTCATCATTTTACGAAGATACCAATATCAACAATGACGACTGTACTGCGCTCGCGCATTATTAGCTTTCAACCGAGTTCACTTAGGTCCGACAGATGGGCACCAATCAGATCAGTGATCGATTCATGTGTATCACTGGAGATCGTCAAATACAATCGACGATAGGCGCCGCTACACAGCGCCGTGTGGAATTTCGCGCTAACGCGTTCACGCCCGCCTCGGCCCATTAACGAACGTGTAATCGGATCGGTAAGCAGACGAGACATGGCCCGGGCCATCGCACGCGGGTCACGAGGCGGAACGACTATCCCAGTGACCCCGTCGCTAACTGATTCACGATTGCCACCTACGTCGGTAACGATGGTAGCCAAGCCATGCGCCATTGCTTCCAGGACCGCGTTCGAAAATCCTTCTTCATGCGAACCGAGAAGCGCAATGTCTGATGCGTTTAGGCAGGCGGCCACATCCGCCCGGACACCTAGCCAATACACCGCCGGATCCAGTCGTGCCGTATGAACTTGTCGGCGAAGCTCTGATTCTATGCCACTATCAGCACCAATCAGAAGCAGCGCCGTTGCAACCGTAGAATTCGTTTGCGCGATCCTAAATGCTTCGATGACGTCGGCATGCCCCTTATACGGGATCAAATTCGCGACCATGACAAATACGACAACTTCTTGCCCAATCCCCAATGTTTCACGTAACGTCAAGTCCTTAGCGGTAGACGTCGTCGGCACGTCAACGCCATTGTAAATCACCGCACATCGGTCAGGGTGTACCCCTTCGTTGAGTAAATCGCGCAAGACGGCATTCGAGTTAGCTAGTATCGCGTTAGTACGTCGATGTAAGCACTGCTCAATGAAACGCGCCAATGGCCATTTTTTTTGGTAGGTATTCAAACTACGTCTACTCATAATGCGCACGCTAGGCGGACTGAATAGTGCACAAATCCCGCCAAGCAAGTACGCTTCGGGCAAAAAATAGTGCACGATATCTGGGCGCAACTGGCGCAATGTGCGGATCAGATGGATGCTCGTTTTTAATAATCCAATCCAACGTCGTGAATGATGCGCGGGACTCAACACACGCAAGCCAGCGGCGACAAGTTCTGGTTCCAACTTGCCACCACTGCGCATGCTGTAAATATAAATTTCCAAGGAATCACACAGGACTTGAGGTATTGTATTTAAGAGATGCCGCTCGGTTCCGCCGACTTCCAGTTGTCCAATGACAATTAGAACCCTACGGCGCGCGCTCATAGTGATCAAACCATGCCTGAAACATCAGTATTGGCCATAACAAATGCTGCCAGTCTGCTTTCCCACTTAAGTGTTGTAGCCAGGTTGATCTAACCTCGGCGGGATAAAAAAAGCCGTCTTCGCGCAGCCGCTTCTCATCTAACAAATTTTCCGCCCAATCGCGCAGTGGGCCACGCAACCAATCCTCAATCGGCACACCGAACCCCATCTTCGGGCGATCAATTAATTCTTGCGGGACATATTTGTAGAGCACTTGTTTTAACAGCCATTTACCGTCCGTGCCACGAACCTTTAGATCAAACGGCACCCGCCACGAATGCTCAACGACCCGGTGATCCAAAAACGGCACCCGCACTTCAAGACTTTCTTGCATACTCGCGCGATCAACTTTTGCGAGTATGTCGCCTGGTAAATAAGACAACAGATCGGTGAGCATCATTCGCTCGGTAAAATTTGGCAGTGTTTGAATCACCGCCGGTAGTGCCGCCAACATATCCACGTCCTGCGCTCCGATCACGACTTGCGAGGGTCGCGACCACATACTAATTAGCGATTTATAGACGGCTGCAGAATCGTTTGATTGGCAAATAGAGGCAACTTTATGCACCTTGTTGCCGAATTGTTTGTAACGCAATCGTTCGGGCATAAACGGTTTTATCGGATCGACTAGCTTGTCTATCTGATTCGGCGATATAGCGCCCGCTAACTTGCCGACAATCGAGCGCAGTGATTTTGGCAAGCGGTTGAACTTATTCCATATCGTTTCCGCTAACAAATAGCGCGTGTAGCCGCCGAAGAGTTCGTCACCCCCATCCCCAGATAAGGCGACCGTAACTTGCTGTCTGGCGAGCGCGGATACTAGGAAAGTAGGTATCTGTGACGAATCAGCAAATGGTTCGGAATACATTGCCGGTAAATTCGGTATAACGGATTGCGCTTGCTCGGCGGAGACATACAATTCCGTGTGATCCGTATCTAGATGTGCTGCGACTCGCTTGGCTTCATGCGCTTCATTAAATTCCGGTTCGCCGAACCCAATGCTGAATGTTTTAACTTTGTTTGAGCTCTCAGCTTGCATCAACGCAACGACGGTCGATGAATCTATTCCGCCGGACAAGAATGCGCCAAGCGGCACGTCGGAGATCATTTTGTCGCGAATCGTTTGGCGCAATAACCTGTCAAGCTCGTCTATTGCGAACTCCGGATCCATTGGCTGTCGCATGCGCATCGATTCGACTGCAATGTCTGCGGCCGACCAATATTGAATCGGCGCCCGATCCAATTCAGCGTTTGCAGCGTCGATTGGCAAGTACGATCCAGGCAGCAATTTCTTAAATTCTTTGTAAATGGTATGCGGCGCGGGAATATAAAAATGCTGCATCATCAGGCCCAGCGAATCTGGGTCAATGCTTGCTGACCAAGTCGGCATAGCGCGAATCGCGTTGAGATCCGATGCAAATACGAACGTGTGACCGAGCCTACCGTAGTAAAGCGGTTTTTCGCCGAGTCGATCGCGCGCCAAGATCAAACGGCGGGTATCGCGATCCCATAGGGCAATGGCATACATGCCGACGAATCGAGACAGGCTTTCTTCGAAACCGTGATGTTCGATCATGGCCAGGGCGACTTCAGTGTCAGAGTCGCCCTTAAATGGGTAGCCGCGTCGTACGAGATCGATCTTAAGTTCGAGAAAATTGTAGATTTCACCGTTCAGCACGATAACGTAACGGCCACTGGTGGATTGCATTGGCTGGTGACCGGCTGGCGACAAGTCGTTAATTGATAAACGTCGTTGTCCAAGCACGATGCCAGCGTTGGCATCACACCATTCGCCGTGGTCGTCCGGACCGCGATGCGCAATACGGTCACCCATGCGTTTTGCGAGCGCCAGAGCACTCGATTCGTCAACACCGCCGGGATCGAAAAATCCTAAAATTCCGCACATAGACTACGAGTAATTGACCAACCGGCGGGTATCGATTCTTGGCAAAGTGGACATTGCAGAGATATTGAAAATAGGCTTTTCAGTCATGAATTTAGCGCATACAGCTTGCGCGAATGGGCCGTCGGACTATATCACACTGGATCATTTATTGGTCTTCGTCGGGACTCTCGGCCGCTGCCTTCTTGCAGCGATTGGGAGTTCACGTCCGGGGCGTTGTCGCGTCACTTCGACTCGTAAGTCACATAGCGATTCGACGGCACCTTCGAATCGTTCAGTTCGTTGGCGATATCTTCTTCGATGATCCGCGCGACTTCCGATCGATAATGCAATGGATCCCAGTAATTGTCGTCCAGCTTGGTAATCTCGGATTCTCTCATGAAGTCGATGATTCGAACCCCGTGCGCTTGTCCAATCTTAACGATGCGATCTTTACACGTCCGATATGACGGTTCAGCTCGGGCTAAATAGGCGGCGTGTATGGGCGCAAAAACTAAGACTGTGTTGTTCGGCGTCGTGGCGTTTAGGGCCAACATTGACTCAAGTAAGGGATGCGCAGCAAATCGCCAGTCCGGCCGAATGTTCGAAGGTGCTAGCTGCCCTGGACCCTTGGCCGACGATTTTCCCTTTGGATATAGGCGCTTTTCAACTGCTGCGCGATCATACTTGCCAAAGTCGACGGTGAAATCGCGATAGCCGGTCTTCTCATACTTTGGTTCGCGTCGACCGCCGACGAGCTCCAATAGTCGCACGGTATTTTCCAGCGCCTTGTCGTTGAACAAGTAAAGCAAATCGTTCCAGGGATTTTCGTCAAACATCCATTCTGGAAATTCGCGGAACGTATATTTTTCGATCTCATCTTCGCGCTTACACCAACTGTCGTCGATACCGATAATCACATACTTTGTTTGCGGGTGATGCAGGGAAAATAATGCATGCACCCTCATTTGCTCGTATGCGGTCGCCGAATTCATCGCCAAATTAGCGAATCTAGCGTCCAGCATCGGATCGAGGCGATCGGGATCCAGTAACCTCATCGTCGACGATCCAATTACCACGCTGTCGTATGCTTGATTGCGTGCAATGCTCGGAAATGCGAATCGCTGATTCGTACTGATCGGCGCGCGATCGATCGGCAAAGAAAACGCCACATTGCTATACGGGTCGACAAGAACAATCAGCGCATAGACCGTCAAAACGAGAACGGCGAATAGCAACCCAACCATTCGAATAAAAGCGCGAGAATTCATTACGGCTAAAACTGAAAATAAATGAACTCTAAGCCGCGACCTTGACCTACGCGTAGAACGATCAGAAATAATCCACAGGCCGTAGCGACCGCAACACCGCGTTTTAGTAAGTTCGGCTTCTCGGAAAGTCCTAAATTAGTCGGACCCAAGAGTGCAAAAAGCGCCCCAATGAATACGTAATTAATATCGTCCCAGCCGGGATAAGGCCCGCCAGCCTCGGCTGGCGTAAACATCGCAATCACGATCGTTTGCGCGTTGCTGAAATTTTCAGCGCGGAACAATACCCAACCAACTATTACAAACGTCATGGTTAGTAACCAAGCAACCGGCGCTGGCAATCGCAATGGCGCGCGGCTCCAAACGCGATGGACACAAATTGCCGCGCCGTGCAAACCGCCCCACGCGACGAACGTCCAACCTGCGCCATGCCACAAGCCGCATAACAGCATCGTCACTATCACTGTCGCCACCGCCATCCACAGACCGTGGCGATTACCGCCTAAGGTGATATAGACATAATCACGAAAGAAACTCGATAGAGTCATATGCCAACGCCGCCAAAAAGATCGAATATCGAGTGCGCGATAAGGCGTGTCAAAATTCACAGGTAAACGAAGTCCGAACATCGCACCGAGTCCAATCGCCATGTCCGAATACGCCGAGAAGTCGAAATACAATTGCAGACTATATGCTGACGCAGCGAGCCACGACTCGGCCAATGAAATGGCATTGCCGGCCGCGACAAGATCAAAACCATCATTCGCTATTGGGGCGAGCTCGTCGGCCAGAAAAACTTTTTTAATTAACCCGAGAGTCAGTAACACGAGACCGCGGGAAAACTGCTCGGCCATTCCAGCTCGGCGCGGCGAGGCAGCAAATTGTCCAATAAGTTGGTTATGCCGGACGATCGGTCCGGCGATCAGTTGCGGAAAGAAACTCACATAAGCGGCATACTCGCTAAGTCGGTATACCGGCGCGTCGCCGCGTCGGCGATCGACAAGGTAGGACACTTGCTGAAAAGTAAAAAAGCTTACCCCCAGTGGCAAAATCAGGCTCCACGGTTGGTGTTCGATACCCACAAAATGCAAGACGCTTTCGGCAAAAAAATTTGCGTATTTAAATAAGCCGAGAACCAGCAAATTCGTTGCGATGCCGAGCGTGAGTATCCATTGCCGAGCCGCCCGTTCGTGCCAGCGAACGATTAGCCACGTGAACAAAATCATCATGACCAACAAAGGGAGGAAGCGCGGATCCCACCAGGTGTAAAAACCTAGGGAGGCGATTGTGAGCGTGACGAGTCGTGCGGCATGGGAGTCAACGACGCTGAAATACGCGATCAGGCTTAGGGGAAGAAATAGCAGTAAGAACGGTTGTGAGGAGAACAGCATGGGGCCGGTATTCTACACAGACTCCGCGCGTTTCGTTGCTAGTGGAATCAGCCTGTCGAACGCTTTGGACGCGGCGGCGTTAACCATGGAAACGTGGGTAGCGAGTGCACTAAATTGTATTAGCCATGACCGGCTGGCGCATTTCGCGCCAAGCAAGGAGATTAATACGCGTCCGGAGCGCGCGTCGCTAGCGACCGATACAGTGGTAGGAAAACCCGAGTTCTTCCATTCGTGAACGCTCATAGACGTTTCTTAAGTCGATAAAAATCGGCGTTCGCATCGCCGCTTTGCCGCGCAACATGTCGATGCCTCGATAGACGTTCCATTCAGTCAATAGCACCACGGCGTCGGCTTGCGCGAAAACTTCAAATTGATCATCACAGAACTGGACGCCTTTCGGGAGCAAGGTTTGCGCCTCAGGCATGCCCTGCGGATCGTGGACTTTCACTAACGCACCTTTTTCAACTAACGCAGGTAGGATCGAAAGCGCAGGCGCATCCCGCATATCATCGGTTTCAGGCTTGAAGGTCAATCCGAGTACGCCAATTGTTTTCTCAGTTTCGCTACCGCCTAAGGCGTTTCGGATCTTCTTAATCATGCGCGCCTTTTGCGCCGCGTTAACTTCGATCACCGATTCAACGATACGGCATGAGGTGCCGTTTTCTTGCGCGATTCGCACTAATGCTTGCGTATCTTTCGGGAAACAGGATCCGCCGTACCCTGGCCCAGGATGAAGGAACTTGGAACCGATCCGCTTATCCATACCCATGCCCTTGGCAACAGCATGGACGTCCGCTCCTACTGCTTCACACAACATCGACATTTCGTTGATAAAGCTGATTTTTGTCGCCAGGAACGCGTTGGAGGCGTATTTAATCAACTCCGCGCTTTCGAGACCGGTAAACAGTATCGGTGCTTCGATTAGATTCAACGGTCGATAAAGCTCACGAAGTAGTTTTTCCGCCCGCGCGCTTTCGATTCCGATCACGACGCGGTCCGGGCGCATGAAGTCCGATATCGCCGCACCTTCGCGCAGGAATTCCGGGTTCGACGCCACGTCAAAATCCGCTTGTGGATTCGTCTCGCGAATGATCCGCTCGACGTTCCTGGCAGTTCCAACGGGAACGGTCGATTTGTCCACTATCACCGTATAACCGCGCAAGTGAGCTGCGACTTGCCTGGCCGCTTCATAAACGAAGCTCAGGTCGGCGAAGCCATCCCCTCGGCGACTCGGAGTGCCAACAGCAATAAAGATCAGATCCGCGTCGCCTGCCACTGAAGCTAAGTCGGTTGAAAAATTCAACCTTTGTTCGCGAACGTTTTTGGCGACGAGCGCCTCGAGTCCGG
>JAQCEL010000307.1 GCA_027618655.1 Pseudomonadota bacterium
TGTTTTCATACAACAGAGCCTGATCTTCATTGTTCAATGAGTCAAGTTATTTTGTGACAAATCCTTAGTTCTCAATAACTTGTCTAACATTGGCGTCAATGTTGCCGACACGATGATGGCAGGGGATCTTGGTGCGACCCAACTGGCAGCGGTTGCCATCGGGTCTAGCATTTGGATCACGGTATTTCTGGCTGGACTCGGCGTCATAATGGCACTCGGTCCGATTGTCGCTCAGCACTACGGAGCGGGACGTAAAACCGATATCGGACGCGACACGCGGGCCTGCTTGTGGCTCGCTTTGCTGATCAGTTTTGTAGTCGTCATCGTTCTCCAATACGCACAAGTTTTGATGCAGGCCATGAATATTGAACTCGAGGTCGCGTCGCTGGCGCAAGGCTATCTCGATGCGATTTCATTCAGTGTACTCGGTTGCTATGGCTATCACTGTCTGCGCCAAATGAATGAAGGTCTCGGGCGAACCGTCCCAATCATGATAATTATGGGTAGTTCCTTGCCGATAAACGTTGGTCTTAATTATTTATTTATGTACGGTAAATTTGGTTGTCCAGCGCTTGGTGCGGTGGGTGCGGGCTTAGGCAGCGGCTTAACGTTTTGGTTTATGTTTTTGTTCATCTCGCTTTACACCTCGAAATCGATCGTTTATCGGCAATACGATTTATGGCGAGGATTCGAATTACCGAACTGGTCAGCTATGCGGCATATTCTTGCTGTCGGCGTTCCGATTGGTGGATCTTTCATGTTGCAGGCAGCGCTATTTACCGCAGTCGCACTAATAATGGGATCTTTCGGTACCGTGGTGATTGCAGCGCATGCGGTGACGTTGAATTTCGCGAGTCTCGTTTTTATGATTCCATTAGGCATAGCAATGGCCACAACGGCTTTAGTCGGACAGGCAATCGGTCGCGCTGAACCGCGGGTGGCGAAACGTATTGGCTTAGTTGGGATCTCGATGTGCTTGTTGGTCATGTGCATCAGCGCATCGTGCACTATCGCTTACGCGCAGGACATCGCAAGTCTTTACTCTCGTGACGCATCAGTCATTCGTCTCGCCGCCGCGCTACTGGTTATCGCCGCGATTATGCAACTGGGGGACGGCTGCCAGGTTTCGGCAGCAGGTGCGCTTCGCGGCCTGAAAGATACGCGCGTTCCTTTATTGATCAATGCGACGGTTTATTGGGGCGTTGGTTTTACGGTCGCTTACTATGCCGGCGTGCGCTTAGATTACGGACCATTCGGTGTCTGGTTTGGATTGTGCTGTTGTCTATGGACCGCTGGCATCTGGTTGAGCTTGCGCTTCCGTACGGTGATTAATCGGACAATACGCGCCGACGAACTGCGATCAGGTGCTTCACTAATCATCTAACTTAATAGAACGAAATTTAATCTGCCGCCTAGCGCACTGGTTCGCGCATTGTGACAAATTCCTCCGCAGCAGTCGGATGAATACCAATCGTTCGATCGAATATGGATTTCGTCGCGCCGGCTTTTAACGCAATTGCGATCCCTTGAATCGTCTCGCCTGCATCTGGCCCGACCATGTGCACGCCAATCACCTTATCGGTCACATCCTCGACGATAAGTTTCATGAGTGTCTTCTCATCGCTCCCAGAAATGGTGTGCTTAAGCGCAGTAAACGACGAGAGATAGATTGTGACCTTGCCGAATTTTTCACGCGCTTGCGATTCCGTATAGCCAACACTCGCTAAATTAGGTTGGCTGAAAACCGCACTCGGTACGAATTCATAATCCACTTCTTTGTTGCCGTCCGAAAAATTATCCCACGCAAATGACATACCCTCGGCTAACGCAACAGGGGTTAAATTGATTCTGTCGGTGACATCGCCGATCGCAAAAATCGAATCGATATTCGTTTGATAGCGTTCATTGATCTTAATTGCGCCGTTGTGGTTGAGTTCAACGCCGGCCGCTTGCAGGCCGAGATTATCTGTCAATGGGCGCCGTCCTGTTGCGTACATCACGGTATCACAGCGGATGGAGGTGCCGTCCGTTAGAGAGACTTCAAGGCCGTCGGATGATTTCTTGATCGCTTCGACGTCGACGTCGAAGCGCAGCTTGATACCCTTCTTAGGTAGTTCTTGGGCAAGAAACTCCCGCACGTCATCGTCGAATCCGCGGAGAAACAACGGTCCGCGATACACCTGGGTAACCTCACTGCCGAGACCATTAAAAATCCCGGCAAATTCAACCGCTATATAGCCTCCACCAACGACCACAACTTTGCGCGGTAGCTTCGGCAAAAAGAACGCCTCATTGGACGTAATAGCGAGTTCTTGTCCTGGAAAGTCGGGTACGTAGGGCCAACCGCCCACGGCCAGTAGAATTCGCTCTGCGCTAACATTTTCACCATTAATGGAAACGGTGTGAGCGTCAACCAAAATGGCCCGTCCGTTATAAATCGTAACACCAGCGTTAGTCAGTAATTTTTCATAGATCCCATTCAGGCGCTGGATTTCTTTGTCCTTGTTGGCGATCAGTTTTTGCCAATTGAAGCTTTCTGGTTTTACCGTCCAACCGAAGCCCGCTGCGTCCTCAAAATCATCACGATAGTGTGAGGCATAAACCAACATTTTCTTCGGCACACAGCCCACGTTAACGCAGGTGCCGCCCATGTAGCGTTCTTCCGCTGCCGCAACTCGCGCACCGAGACCGGCCGCCATCCGGGCAGCCCGTACACCGCCGGAACCGGCGCCAATCACAAACAAGTCGTAGTGGTATTTAGCCATTGTCTAGATCTCGAATTTCGATTCGGTGTCGTAGCATACTGTAAAGCAAGCGCGTGGGGCGAGGTTAGGACCGCAGGGGGATAGAATCCGCTTGCGTTATTGACAAGTTGTCTTTGGGTGTTTCAACAGCCTTAATTTCGCACTAATATCGTTAACTTCTATAACTAAACGTCAATCGTTAATGTCTGCAAACCCTCCTGGATCTAATTCCGATAAGCTCGACCGGGTTGTCGCTCAGGCGCGTCGCAACCGCGAGCAGCGGGACGCCGGTTACCGCGAACAAGCGCTGAAGATGTATCCTTGGATTTGCGGGCGTTGCTCGCGAGAATTCACGCGCACGAATCTCCATGAACTTACCGTCCATCACCGCGATCATAATCACGATAACAATCCGCCCGACGGTACTAATTGGGAATTGCTGTGCTTGTATTGCCACGATAACGAACATCAACGATTAATCGATGCAGGTGCCAGC
>JAQCEL010000308.1 GCA_027618655.1 Pseudomonadota bacterium
TAAAGTTGGAATGTGGTAGATCTCAGCGAACGCATCGTGGGCCACTTTCCAGTTGGCGTTGACGTCCGTGTACCAGGAAAAGCAATTACCGGACAGCTTGTCAAAAGGATAACCCGCGATGCTCGCCTGGAGTTCGTCGCCTAAATAGTCCGACAAGGATTCGGGTGGACTCGGATCCACATTGATAAAAATAAACCCTGCCCAAACGTCCGCTGACACTGGGCTCATGCCCATGCTGGCTTTATCCATATCGAAAAAATTGTCTTCGTCGGTAACATGGCGGAGCGACCCGTCGGTGTTATAAGACCAACCGTGGAAGCGACAAGTAAATGCGCGGCACGTGCCTTTGGTGTCCCATACAAGTTGATTGCCACGATGCATGCACATGTTGTGAAATGCCCGCACCGTTCCATCCTTGTCACGAACGACAATGATCGATGTCTTACAGACGGCGAGTTCCTTAACAAAATAATCGCCGGCGTTCGGGATTTGCTCGATCCGGCCAACGTTTAGCCACACTTTACTAAAGATCCGATCGCGCTCTTTTTCAAAATACGCTTTCGAGATATACGGTTCGACAGGTACTGGGCCCGTGCCGATTTCCGGGTAGCGCTCTGTCCATTTGAGATCGCGAGATGTTGGTAAGCTGGCCATTCTATTTATTTCCCGTCCGTGCCGTTAATACTCATTCATGAACTGCAATGAAGCGGGCCACATCGTAGCCATTGATCACGTTTGCCTGATCAAAATTTTCCACTGCCGGGGCGATTTCAGCGAGCGCGTAGGTGAGATGCAATAATCGTTCGACGTCGTTTGGGAAATCATCTAATTCGTACTTACTCAGATAGCCTAATACGTCGTCCATGCGCGGCAACATCGCCGCGTAAAATTCCTTCAGCGCAATGATGTCGCTTGCTTGACGTTTCGCGCTGCGTTCACGCTCAGTTGGCAACGACCACGCGAGGAATCTTTCGAGGTCTCTGAATGGCTCCGGTAAATCGCTTTCAGTCACTTTAATCAATCGTCTCCGTTTTGGAATCGGCGGTGGGTTCAGCGCTCGGTCATCATAGTGCTTCGCTCGAATGAGCTGCAAGCACACAGACAGTCTGTACGCTTAGACAACTCGGCTGTCCTACCGAGAGTAGCTGCGGGGAAACGGGCACGATGTTATCGTTTGGCCTCGGTCCGCGGACCGCCAATTCGTAAATGGAGGATAATTCTATGCCGGATGAAGCACAGTTGCGCGCCACTAATAAGTCAATTGTCGAAGAATTTTTTAAAGCGCTGTCGAGCGGCGACGTAGTGCGCATCGGAGGATTCTTGAGCGACGATTCAAGCTGGTGGGTCTCGGGAACTGTTGAGGGGATATCAGGAACGTATAACAAAGCGGAAACCTTGGCCTTATTGGAACAAGTGACTCAAGTCTATAAAACGGGTGCTTTGAAAATTGTCCCATCGAACATGATCGCTGAAGGGAATCGAGTAGCCGTCGAAGCAGAATCTTATGCCGAACTACACAACGGTAAGGTCTACAACAATTTCTATCATTACGTCTTCGATCTAGGCGGCGGCAAAATAAAGTCGTTCAAGGAATACATGGACACTCAACATGTCCGTGACACCTTTGTCGAATGAGCGGCGCTTAAATAGAAGTTGCGCAATCGCTACGCGTTCAAATAGCGCTCAATCATTTTGAAATTATGACGAATCAGTAGCTCCTCGTCGCTGAGGTAGAATTCCTTCTTCGCACCGGAGGCGAGCATGCTCTGCGTCTTCTCGAAGATGCCGCCGTCTTCTGCCATCACACCATCGAGAAACGTCGAGCGACTGTATTCCTGAGAGAACCGTTCGGCCATTGTCGTCGCTTTCGGGAAATAGATCCGCGACTCCCATAAAGTTCGATCTGCCGCGAGGGGCCAAAACGAGTGCGTGAGAAAGCCGCCCTCGGAGACGAAGATCGAGGTGTTCGGAAAGCAATTGAATCCCGAGAACGACCAGTCTTCGGAATTCGTCGGATTCACGCCGGGTGGCATCCCGCGCGAGGAAATGCCCTGTTTTTGTAATGTTAATATGCCGAAGCGTTTCGCCAATGCTTCCACGGGTGTCGCGTCCCATCCGATATTTGCGGGTACTGAGATACGGGCATGCGGATCGAACAGCGCAAGTTCATGCGAATTTAGGTACGGATTCGTTGGACTTGCGAACATGCGGCCGGTGCTACGGTTGTGCAGGCTAAAGATGTGGTAGACCTCCTGAAAGGCGTCTTTGCCGACTTTCCAGTTGGCGTTCACTTCTACCTGCCAGGAAAAGCATGCGGTTGCTATCTCGCCGAAGGGATAGCCGTCGAAACTCGCCCCAGCTTCGCCCAAATATTCGCGTAAGGATTGCGACGGTTGTGGGTCGACGTTGATATAGATAAAACCTTCCCATACACCCACTGCTACGGGGGTTAGTCCGAGTTTCGTTTTATCAATGCCAAAGAATTTTTTCTCGTCCGAGATATGTCTCAAGCTTCCATCAAGCGCATAAGTCCAGGCATGGTACTTACAGCTAAACGCTTTGCATTTGCCTTTGCTATCCCAAGCTATGCGATTACCGCGATGCGAACACATGTTGTGAAACGCATGGACCGCGCCATCGTCCCCGCGCGTGACGAGAATAGAAGTCTGGCAAATGGCTAAGTCTTTTACAAAGTAATCGCCGATCGCCGGGATCTGCTCGACCCTGCCAATATTTAGCCAAACCTTGCGAAAGATTTTTTCTCGTTCTTGTTCGAAAAACTCCGGCGATACATACGGCTCTATCGGCAGTGGCCCCGTCCCGAGTTCTGGATAACGGTCGTGCCACTTGGTATCACTGTTTTCTTTTACTCGAGCATGCATGCGGTGCGTCTCCGGTGATCGTCGATCAATTATTTGTTCAAAGCGGATAGATGTCGATCGATTTTAGGCGTAATACGTCAAGACCTTCGGCTGATTGCTCGCCATACATTTCGATGGCGGGCGCGATTTCGGCGAGTGAGGTCGCTAGAAGGAATAAGGTCTGTACATCGTCTGGTGGGTTGTCGGCGGGGATTTCTGCGAGAAACGTCAGCGCGTCATCCATACGCAGCAGCATCGCATCGTAGAAGGATCGCAGCTCGACCATGCTGCTCGCTGACCGTTTCGCGCGGCGTTCATGCTCTGTTGGCAAGGCCCATTCGAGTAACGGCGCG
>JAQCEL010000071.1 GCA_027618655.1 Pseudomonadota bacterium
GCATGTAGCAGCCTAACGATGCGTTAACAGAGAGCTAGGTGCTTCGCGATATTTTCGTGGGTGTCCTAAAATTATTCTTTATATTTTCGTGGGTGTCCTAAAATTATTCTTTGGCAATTATTCTTTATATTTTCGTGGGTGTCCTAAAATTAGCCTAAAATTAGCCTTTTCTGACGAGGCTAAAATTATTTGCCGTGCGAATAAGGTTCTCTTAATCCAAGTGCTTCGAGACGCGGCATGACTTCGTCGCGGAAATACGGAAATTCTTTTGCGTAATCAACGAATGACAACGTACATCCCGCGAATCCCGCAGAGGGGATCTTCGCCAATGTTTTCGCGATCGAGTCTGGATCACCAATTAGCGGATAGCTGCCGTGTCCGGCGGCGAATCGATTGCGCATCGTGCGTAGCGCTTCGGGCGGGAACGATTGGGAATGCAAACCTTGCAATTCCATGAGGTTGTCCACGGCTTCCCAATCGGCTTGTTCTTGCGCGTAGTAGCGGTAGTACGCTTCGGCTTCTTTGCGGGTCGGTCGGCAAACCACATGGCATAAGGTGAACACGCCAACGTTTCTGCCACGACTAGCTGCTTGCGCTTTGACCGCTGCAACCTCATCTTTCGATGCTTGCGGATCGAGTGACACCATAAACAGGAAGTCGACGTTTTGCGTTGCGAATTGTCGACCTTCGATCGATCCTGCTGCGTTCATGAGCGGTGGTGTCCCGTTGTACGGTGGCGGCGCACCATGGACACCTTTCAAATGAAAGAACTCCCCGTTCCAATCGAAACGTTGTGGATGCGACCACAATTTCTTAACGACATCGAACCATTCCTGACCTAGACGATAACGATCGCTGTGTTTTTCCGGCAAATCGATACCAAACGCGTCGTACTCTGGCTTGTTCCAACCACAAACGATATTGAGTCCCAAGCGACCATGACTCATTTGATCGATCGTCGCTAATTGTTTAGCCGCAACGATGGGATGAATGAACGCGGTGTGCACGGTTGCGAATACGGTGAGATCGCTAGTGTGCGCGAGGCAACCGCTTGCCCAGGTCACGGTTTCTAAGACGTCGCCATGGAAATCCGTTTCGCCGCCGTAACCAACCCAACGCGCGATCGGTAACAGAAACTCGATACCTGCTTCGTCCGCCAGACGCGCGAGTTCGAGGTTGTTGTCCCAAGAATTGATCCAGCGCTCCGGAACTTTCGTTACCGACATACCACCGGAACAGTTCGGTGAAAAAAAGCCAAGTTTTAGCTTGTTGTTGTTAAATATTCTGGGGCGGCGTGTGTTCATTGCGTTTATCTATAATCCGTTGCTGTGTCGTATCTTTTGATGCTGTCCGCGCTTAGGCGATGGTCGTCAATTCACAACCATCCAAAATAAAGCTGCGCAAGGTCACGCCATAATACCTCAGCGCTCTACCCATCATTAGTACTGCCTAGCTCGATGTACGCACCCAATTTTTATTATTTTAATTCGCTTTCGAACAGCGCGGCGCGCGTTCGAATCCCGCAGCTGGCGCGTTGTGTGGACGCATCGGCATCGTTGTTCGCGAGGGGTTATCGCAAAGCAATACGGTTGCCAACATCGCATGCTACGAGTGGATAAGAATAAGTCCGTCACGCTTATCAGCGCTGCGACGCTGATAAGCGCGATAGCGAGCGCGCCTGAGGTTCGACTTATGGGATTACCACTCAGCGACCTTAGTTGACCCGGTAAGCCACTGTTTCTGTCACCACTGGTTCCGGACGTGTTGCCAGATAAATGTGCGCGCGGACATTGAAATCGCCACGCGCTAATTTCCATGGGAAAGACCGTGTCGTAGAACTGCCTATTTTCTGGTCGTCTACGAACCAATCGACGTGCGTGAGATTATCGACTTCACTAACACTAAACTCGAAGAACTCTTTGTCGTCCGGAATGCGCGGGTCCATGGCAAGGGCGAGCCCACGGCTCGGCCGTCTTAGGCGCACGTCTTGCTGGATCGTGGAAATTGCTGAGGGCCCTGTGCCGGGTGCAAACCATTCATGGCGTGCTTCGCAATCGTCGTGCGCTAGGGCCCCGGAGCTAATGCAAACGGTTTCTGCAAGCAACTGCGCGCTTAGAAACAAAGGACGCGCGTCACGGTCGCGATTTAACTCCGCGAAAACCGATCGCAATACTAAAGCCGGTCCATTCGAGCCAGTGACTTCGCGCATTTCCGTGTAGTCCAAATTACCCATCCACACGCCGACGGTAAATTTATCGTTGAAACCGATCGCCCATGCATCGCGGTAATCGCTCGACGTGCCAGTTTTTACCGCTGTCGGCTGCGAAAAATTTAAGATCGAATTGCGGCCAAATTCTTTTTCGCGCGCGCCGGGATCGGACAAGATATCTGCAATCACGCTCGCGACGTCTTCAGAAAATATTCGAAGCGAGTGATTCGCGAGATACTCATTTTCGAGTACCGACAAGGGTTTGAAATCGCCCATCCGCGCAATCACAGTGTAGGCTTGAACAAGTTCGTACAGGCTGAGTTCTCCGTTACCGAGCGCTAATCCGTCGCCGTATTGATTCGGATGCGCTGCGAGACTTTTAATACCGACTCGATCAAGAAAATCCAGAAAATTCTCGGTGCCAATAGTTTGCAAGGTTTTCACCGCAGGAATGTTCAGGGAGTTGCCGAGCGCTTCGCGAACCGAAATAAGACCGTAATGATTACGACTGTAGTTGTGGTACGCATGCAATCCAGAACCGACCGCTTCTTCAAGTGGCGAGTCATCAAGCATCGTTGCAGCACTCCAACCCGCCATTAAGGCTCTCGTGTAGAGCAACGGTTTCAGCGCTGATCCTGGTTGTCGCTTAGCGACTACGGTGTCTAATTGATTCGAACTGTGGTGTTGCCGAGCGGCGAAGCCCACGACCCACGCGCGTATCTCATTAGTTTCATGGTCAACGATTAAAACCGCGCCGTTTGTGACATTGCGCGCCGCCATGCCGGTTAGCCGCGTATCCAAGATCCGTTGCGTCGTGCGCTGCAACTCCCCATCAAGCGTCGTTGATAATAGCCGCGCATCCGGTAACCGACCCTGTGCACGACGATTCGCGAATTTAACAAAATGCTGAGTATTAAATTGCGGACTGTCGTGCGGTTTTGAGAGTACTTGGGTAAGCACCGAGTCTGGTTCTGGTTCGATGAACTTAAATTCATGCAGGCGTTCGGCCAAGCTGAAAATAGCGCGCTCGAGATTCTTCGACTGGCGCACGGGATCCAGCCACCGCGGCGAGCGAACTAACACGGCTAACGCCAGGATCTCCTTCTCGTTGAGCGTTGTTAGGTCTCGATCGAAATAATACCGTGCGGCTTGAACGATACCTCGCCGCCGCGCGCCATAGGGGATCTGATTGAGATAGAACTCAAGAATTTCGACTTTGTTGAACCGCTCTTCGAGCGTCATGGCTTCGAAGCCTTCTAACCAGCGCGACCAAGCATTGCGCGGGCGCGGATGAATGATGCGTGCGACTTGTTCGGTGATTGTGCTCGCACCGCGCACGACTTCACCGGCGCGCAAATTGTTCCATAGCGCATTGAACCGCGCGGCCCAATCAACTCCACTGTGGTTTAGAAACCGTTGGTCTTCCCCGACAATGAACGCGCGCACTAATAGCGGAGAAAGATCGTGCAGCGCTGCTCGATCTTGAGCGTTCCAGATATTTTCGTAACTAACGTTTAAGCGCGCACCGTTGCGATCGAGAAAAATATTTCGTTCGCGCGAGGCAATCACGCTTTCCAAGCTATCTGGCACTGGAGATATTGACTGGTGGGTTTTGAACGTTAACAGCCCACCTGCAGCTATAGCAGTGAGTGCTAAGCCGCACATCCAATGCTGCCAATGACGTCTAGCGATCAGAGCTTACTCAATCACTGTTAGGCTTGCTGGCAAATCGACTCCATAGACGTCAGGGTCGTACATTTCTTCGCCTCGCGCGGGCATGACCGTGAAGTTACCCACCGCGATTGCTTGCGCGGTGTAGGACAGCACATAGTTTCCCGCAGGCAAGTAGTCGGCGTAGAAACGTACTGAGTCGTGACGCAGTTCTTTGTGATAGAAACTCCAGAAAAAGCGCCCGTAGTACGACCAATCGGAAAAATTAAAGAACCATGAATCTTCAGATGCGACGAACTTGCCTTTGTCTGCGTCGATTCGTGAGGTCGTGGAGAAGTCAGAATTAACAATCTCTAGTCCCCCTGGAACAGGGTCGTTGATCACTACAAAATGTCGGGCACTTGGTACGGACACAAACAGATCGACGCGTACGAGATCGCCGCGCCGAATTTCCATTTCATCGTTCAGACGCACAAATTTCCCGTCTTTCTCTTGAGCGTATTCGCGGCGTATTTCTATGCCGGAATTAATTCGCTCGCGATTGTCTTCGAGGAGCTCATAGGCAAGGCGGGCGGAGTAATATAAACGTCCTGGGCCTTCCTTCCTGATCGTCAGCGGCGCAGTTTTGCCTATATCACTTTTCTCTAGAGGCCGAAATAAGCCGACGCTGGCCGCTGAAAGTTTTTCAAATGAGGTTTTGCCTAACAGTGTATTGTCGACACTCACGGCGATCTTCATCGCCGGGTCGATCGCTTCGTAGCGCTGCGCATACTCGATCATTGCGTTTAGACAAAAAACGTTTTCCTGAGTGTTCTCCCAATGATCTCGATCACCGCGGGTTTGCGTAACCGCTCGTACGAGTTTAAACGGGATGTCGTTGATTGAAGCTTTCGCTTGCGGCAATAGCTCAGCATCTAATAGTCCCGATAGTACCGCACAGTTCGAACGCAACGGGGTTGCTAAAAGATATTTGTAATTGTCGTCCCACGGTTCGTTGAACTGGATTTTACCGCCACTGATGCTCGCGTGACCAAGGATCACATCAAGCGATCGGCTGATGATAGCTGGGTCCGTGTGCGCTGTGCGTAATGCCGCTTGCAGAAAGTGCGCCTTGGCGAATAGATCCATAGCCGCCACGTGGGACTCGTAACGTCGGATGTCGCTGGCGTCGATTTTGCCGCTCTCGGCTAAGGCCGCGAGTGCTACTGCGCGCACGCTCGATGCCATCCCCTTGGTGTAGAACGACGGCACGTCGTCCTTCTTCAATAACTCGAGCAAGTAATCGTGTAGCCGCGTCTCTACATCGGAAGGAATTTCCCGGCCCGCCGCACGCAGCCAATTGAAAGCCAGCGCGGTATAAGCAGACAAGTACGGGCTCACATGAGAATTACTTGCGGTCCAATAGGTCATGCCGCCGTTGGGGGCCTGAAAGTTTGTGGCCGAATCAAGCGCCGCTGTAATATCGGCATGCGGATTTGGCCATTGCACGCGTGCCCCAAGGTAATCATTTAAGCGGCGATAGGCGGATGCGACGACGGCCTTTGTTAAACGCTGTTCCCAACATTGATGCGGATAATCTCGTATATAGCTAAACGCGCCATCCAGATTGCCAATGACACTTGGTGATAGGATCACGCCGAGTTCTCCGACGTCGGCATGGATCCCTTCCGGAATTCGGATTGATTCACTGACTTCAGTGGCACTCGTCGTTCCGTAGGTGGCCGCCGTTTCCAGGCTTCTACGTTTGCCTACCACGATGCTATGCGTCAGTGCGTCACCGTCTAACGCGTCGCGGGCTTGCGCATGGAAGCGCAATTCGCCGGAACCTTTAGTGACGAGTGGTAACCATACGCTTGCGCGCTTGAAGGGCCGCAGCTCGAGATCGATCGTGCGAGTGCGTGCTTGGCCTTCAGCGAGTGGGCCGTTCGCAGAGATTGTTATAGCGACGTTACGTGTCTCAGGCGTTCTATTCATCACGCTAAACCCGGCGCTGAACTGATCCCCTTCGGTGAGTTGATTTGGCATGATCGGGCGGATTTCGGTTGGTCGATTGACTTTGATATTTGCGCTGCCCATACCCATTCGGTCGTTAGGTGTGACAGCTAGAGCGAAGATGCGCCATCCAGTCAAATTGTCCGGTACCTCGAATTCGATCGTCGCGCGGCCTTGGCGGTCAGGCGTCAATGACGGATTCCAATAACTCACAAACTTAAATTGATTGCGCAACTGAGTGATGGTGCCGCCACCATCTCCGCCCGGATTCGCGCCTTTTTTTTCAAATTTCTGTCGACCAATCAAACGACTTAGCAAGCTGTAATTACCGACATCCAAGTTATCAAGGTGATTAAACCCTCGGTAAGGATCGTAATAATCCTCACCGCCGCGATTCATTGCTAAAACGGACTCATCGACTACTGCGACAGCAATTTCTATTGGCTCATCAGTTGTGCCGATCACCGGCTGCACATGGATTGAAGCGCGCACTCTTTCGCGCGGCTTATATGTTTCACGATCGGTTTTCACGTCCAACATCAACTTCTTGAACGGATCCGAGACCCGCGCGGAAATATAGCCGAGGCGAAATCCTGGTTTACCTAGATCGACTTTTCCGGGTCCAAGCGGCTTTTCTACGCGCGGCGATACGGCGACTACTGATACGTAGAATCCGGGCAAGTAGTCAGACTTCACCGGAAACTCGATAACCGGCGTGCTCGATTCCAAAATCTCGATCCAGCTATCAATCACCCCGTATCGCTCGACCGTGACTAGCGCACGCGCCCCGGGGTAGGGGTTTTTGATCAAATATCGTGCCATCTCACCAACGTTGTAATCGCTTCGTTCCGCCACGATTTGTAAGGTCGCATCATCCGTTTGATCCCAAACGATATCGCCCGAACCGGTTACCCACGCGCCGATACTTGTTTTGTGCTCGCGTTGCTGCGTATCAACGATCGTTGCGACGAATTGATAGTAGCCTGGCTGCTCGGGTTCGAACGCGCACGTCGCGATACCGTCACGGCTGGTGACTTGGCAGCTCGATTCTTTTTCCCACGACAGAAGGTTTTGGGTTAGATAGGCGTTACCTGGCCCTTTAACTCGTGCGGCCCGATATTCGCGGCGATTGATTGCAATCGCCACGTCGGCCCCGGACACGCTACGGCCTGCCTGGTCGACGACTAAGGTTTCGAGTTCGGCGCGTTGGCCCTTTTCGTACAGCCAGCGAGTGTTTTTCAAACCAACATATCGATCGCGGCCGGCGTAATCGGCGCGCACTGACGCGGCGACAAACTTGCCTCGGTCGTCGGTGACCGCCGATTCAACCAGCAACGATCCGTAGTAAATATCCGTCTCAGGTAAGGCGAACTGCGTCGCGTATTCGCCGCGCTCATTGAGTGCGGCACGCAGGTCTAGTAGGTTGGCTTGCTCGAAGTTTGAGTTCGTTTCGCTGTGACTTCCAAACGTAAATCCGTTCGCGATTGGATTGTCCGTCGCAAACGATTTAACGTTTAATCGTGCTGAGACGCGAATATTGGCATCTGCGAATGGCCCGCCGGCGTGTAGGCTAGCCGTTGAACTAACCGTGACGAGATCGTTGCTAGTGAATGCTTCGCCATTCAATTGTGCGTGCACTTTAAACGGTGCGGGCGTGAAGTCGCTGACAAGTATCGATAGCGGCGCCCAACTAAATTCAGGCTCTTGGCCAGGTGCCGAACTTGGGCGTAGCGTAAATCGATACCAACCGACAGCGGCTTGGGTCGGGATTTTGAACTTGCCGTCGGTCGCGCCAAACTCGTTGAGTTGAATGTTTTTCTTTTCAAATATCGTCTTGCCTTGCGGATCGCGAACGCTGAGTTCATAGGACGATGCCGGCGGCGCAATCCAATGTCGGTTGCTCTGATCGCGAAGGTAGAGTTTAAATTCAACCTGATCGCCGAGCTTGTAGATCCCTTGTGCGGTCGTCCCCCAAGCGCGCGTATGTCCGCCTTTGCGCAACAGACTCGGATAAACGCCTTCACCGTGGACTGCAAAATCGTAGTTCACGGGCAGCAGCGCAAGCGCATCGGCTTTACGTACCTGGGCAAATAAGCCAATTTCGTCGTGTTCGTAAAGCAGCTGCAATTCGGGGTCGAAATCCTCAAGTCCCGCTAACATTGCGACGCCGTTCGAGTCGGTGACGGCGCTAACCCCGATGGGCTGCAGCGCGGTGATGTTGTTAATCCGGCCTTTAAGCAAAGTGATTTCGGCAGATTCAACTGGGAGTCCCGTCGCGAGATCGGTCACCCACGCAAGAGAATTAAAATGGCCGACTTTGAAATGCAATTGATACGGCGTCACTTGCGCCAAGATCGTCGGATCAGTGTTCCAGTAGGGTGGCTTGGGATCCGGCGCTAAGGCCGCGAATACTACGCCTGATTGCTCCCCTAACAGTTGCCTAACGCCCATCGGCATGGCATAGGAAATATCTTCAACTAACTGAACTTCGAGTTGCCTAGCTAACCCCGTCTCAGGCTTCTCCTCGGTGCGCAACGTCGCGTAAGTAATGTCGACGTTTTTTAGATTCGTGACGTACAGTGGTACATCGCTTGCGACACCTTGCTCGAGGACGGCGAAGCGATGGCTCAGTTTCAGGTTTGGTTCTCGATGGCTGGTGCTAAAGTTAAATTTTATTTGTTTCGTGAGTTTGCGATCGAACTCATCGGCAAAGTGGTTTGGATCAAGTTCAAATTCATATTGCTGGTTCGCTTGGAGCAGCTCTGGCAGCCATTGTTGATAGATCCGATCCTTGCGATGCGGTGAAGACAGTTCAGACCAATCGTGCACGTTGGCCCAGGGATCATAATCTTTTCGATCCCCATTGAGAGCGGGTGTTAATGTCAGGCTTTGTTTTATTGTGGAACTCAATACGGGTGCCGTAAATAGCAAAGCGATCGGGGACAAGGGCACGCAATTCGTATCCGCTGGTGGTTGTCCCGGCCCGGGCTTTAGTACATCGAGGGGAATATTTTCCGGGTACTTGCGGCCTTTGACGGTACATCGAATGCCGAGAAATTCGAATTCTGGATAGGTATCAAAACTCACGATCGTGCGGTCCTCAATACCTTTTTCAGGACCTTCAAACGACACTAAGCCAGGTTTCACATTCAACGCGACGTTTGCGTCTAGTGACAAGGTCTCGCGTGGCTCGATTATCCAGATCCGTCGCGCCTCTTCCTCTGCGATTTGCACCGCCCGATCATCGACTGTGGGTGAATCGTCAACACTTTCGTCGACTACGAGTTGACGCGAACGGCGGGTTCGTTCATCGGGAAACGCAACGATTGAAGTAGCACCTTCGTGGGTCGCCAATTCGATTGAGTTTTCGACGGAGCGTCGCGTTACGGGTTGGTCAAAAGTGAGCTGTAGCGATGGTGTGCCGGGATTAAGCCAGGTCACGAATTGAGCGTAGGTGACTTTCGGGCGCTCGGTTGTGAAGGAATGTTCGATTAGTTCGGTGAGCTTCGCGCCACTGTCTGCCGTGATGCGCGGTTCGACTGTGATCGCGTAGCGCGTGGCTAAACGTAGTTTGTCTTCGTTCTTTAATTGGCAGGCCAAGGCGCTGGTATTTAGCCAACGCCAATCGCAATTAAGCGGCGGACTAATGGCCACGGGAATAGCCTCGCTCGAACGTTCCATTTGACCGACGGGGACGACTGCTTGATCGAACTGCAGCACGATTTGTTGACCCACAGCCACGTCGTCTCCGGCTGGTGTGATCCGAAGAAGTTTTAAGCTTGGTGCAATGGGTGCTCGCAGCGAATCGAATGCAGTGTCGCTTGTGAGGGCATCAGGCTCCGCGGCGCTTAGTGGTCCGCTGGCCAATATCGCAACGAGGCACAGCAAAATAAAACGCTTGACGATAATTCCCTGCATGAGCGATTCCGAATGTCGATTGTGATGACCCATTGTGCAGGCCGATCGGGCCCACGAACAGGTGAAATTCTGACGAATTCGGGCAGTTTTCACAGAACGCACATTCCGTGTGCGTCGGATCGACTTATCTAGCGTGGGCTAAGCGATGCTGGCCGTGATTATTAGAAAGATCTGATGCACGGCGTCGCAGCACGGTGCACGCACTAGCTAGCGGAACATTGGTCACGGTAGCGCTTAATTGCCGCCTCAGCGCTAACGCCCTCGTGCACAATTTGAATTTACGCCTGGGTCATCAACGCGGGCTGTGCGGCCCACATAATGTTGCGTCCGTAGGCGAGGCCACTCGCACCCGCGGTCATTAAAGCGGCGCTGCGCGCTAAAATTTCTTCATCACCTGCTTTAATGCCACCGCTTGCGATCATCGGCGCCTGCTGCTGCGTCTAAGAGAATGGAGAAATCGCTGACGGGCTCGGTGGGATCGGCTTTGATGACGTCTGCGCCGAGTTCCATCGCTTGCCGGACTAACGGCGCGATATGCTACGCGTCGGTCTCCACCAAGGGCACGCCGCAGTTGTCAGTCATTGCAAGTATTTCGACCATCAAGGGCATGCCTGCCACATCGCTAGCGTGGCGCAGCGCATCTAAATTTGCGAAGCGCTCGCGGCTGAGTTCTGGCTGATCGGGATAGGTCAGCAAGGCAGCAACGACGCAAACTGCATCGAGCGCAACTGCGCGAGCGACGGCATTGTCCAGTCGATGTGCCCCCAATTGCGCTGGTCGTTTACCCAAGTACGCACCGCCCGTCCGCCCGAAACAATCGATTTAACCGTGGGGAATTCCTATTTTGCCTGCCCTATGCATCGTTTATTTAAGTTATTCGTAATTATGGTCGATGATCACTAGGACCGATATTAACCCTGGAGGAATCGACTCGTGAATAGTGCAACTGCAGCAGCGGACATCGAAGAATCCGCGCCGCCAAACGCCGCATTGGCACAATCTTTGGTTGAAGATATGTCGGCCCTGGTGTCGCCACCCGACATTTACCTGAAAATAAGTGACATGATTTCGGATGACTCCGCCTCCGCTCAGCAAATGAGTGAGGTAATCATGCGCGACCCCAGCCTCGCAGCAAGAATTCTGAAACTCGTTAATAGTTCGTACTACGCGTTGCCAAGCAAAGTGGATACTGTTTCGCGAGCAGTCGCGGTCATTGGTATGCATGAATTATCGAGCCTGGTTTATTCGATGTGCGCGGTGCAGTCGTTTTCACGTATTTCAAGTCGGGTTACGAACATGAATACGTTCTGGCGTCACGGCGTCTACGTTGGGCTCGCGGCGAAAGCGCTCGCACAGGAACTTAACTGCTTGAACACCGAACGTTTGTTCATCGCTGGCTTACTCCACGATATCGGTACCTTAACAATCAATGCGCGGTTCTCCGAAATTGCAGAAACTGCCATCTTTAACGCGGCCGGAAACGAAGCACTTGTCGCCACTGCAGAGTACGAGGCGCTGGGCTTCGACCATGCCTATCTTGGCGCCTTGATGTTAGAGCGTTGGCATTTGCCGAAAGCCACTTGTGATGCGATCCGCTACCATCATCAACCCGTGCTTGCGAAAGTGACGCCACTGGAAGCGAGCATCTTATTTGCCGCCGACGTACTCGCAAATTATTCGGGCACCGGTAGCTTCTCGGAAGCGATGACGGACCAAGATGAAATACCCAGAGAAATTAGCGAGTGTCTTGAGTTGCCGGAGGATTTCGATAAGGATTCTTTGCTTGAGGCAGTCGACCAGCAGTTTATCGAAACAATCTACTTACTCCTTGCATAACGTCGCACTATCGCCTGCTACGTATCTGCTGAAAAAAACAAATTAGCGCATGAGGTGATGTGCAACCTCGTCGCGTTCACGTAACGCAGTTGCCTCGCGGCGAATGAGTCGGCTTAGACGTGCGTCATTGAAACCCAGCTGCTGTAGGCCGGCGATTGAACCGGCGACTTCGCGGTATTCGTCAATCAGCCCATCTTTGAGGCGGCAAATCGATACGCCTTCAAAGACCGCACGCGTGCCCCGCGACTGAGAAAGTTTCGAGTCGTAGCTAAATACATAGCGGGCATAGCCGATCGCCCCATTTTCAACTAGGTTGTGCATATCCCAAAGAAAGTTCTCGGCGTCACGGTGGAAAAAGTTTTCGATCATGTCCTTGATCGCGATGCCTTGGAACGAACCATAAAAGCAATCGTGATAAATGCCGAGTGGTGTGAAGCATTTCACTACCGCGTCGCCGTCGCCTTGCGAGGCAGCGTTCGCGAGAGTCGTGATGAGCATTTCGAATGACGCCACTGAATGCCTACGTACGGCTTGTTGGCAAGCCTCGAAGATTAAACGAACGACGGCGATGATGCGAATCGATTGGCGAAGCCCAGGCATTGCGATGCGCAGCTGGTGTCGTCAAACCAGATCAGCGCGAGCAAGCCTTCGCTTACTTGCGAGCCGCTATATGCTAACCAGGTATCGAAAAAATTGCGGCCGAAATTTCAATGCTTTACTCAGCAAGCCGAATTGCCGAGACTGCCACTTTGCAAAATCTGGGAGCATGCAATGGACAAAGATTTATATGACGCCGGCTTGAAATTACGCCGTGAAGTAGTCGGTGCGGAGTATGTCGACAAGGCAATGGCTGCAGCTGATGATTTAACCGCAGACTTCCAGGACCTCGTGACGGAATATTGCTGGGGCGCAGTTTGGACACGGGAAGGCCTGTCGCATCGAGATCGTAGCGTGCTCAACCTCGGCATGCTCACGGCTTTAGGCAAACCGAATGAATTGAAACTTCACCTGCGCGGGGCATTAAAGAACGGTGTTACGCGCGAAGAAATACGCGAGATATTTATTCAAACCGCTGTGTACTGTGGTGTTCCGGCCGCGCTAGAAGCGTTTCGTATGGCGCGCGAGGTCTTCGAAGAAGTTGACAAGTAAACAGTGTCGCGGTTGATCACAAGAATTTGAATCTAGCTTCGCCATGGTGCAGCCAAACCTAGACAACCTTAAGGAATGCAGCCGTCTGGGTCCTAAGGCTCGTTGCCTAGGTTCAGTGGTAAGGATTCGTCTTTGATCCACTCTGACATCGAGCCATCGTAGATCGCGATATTCTTATGCCCCACGATATGGAGTGCCAGTGCGTCCATCGTCGCGGAAATTCCACCACCGCAATAAACAACGACCCGGTCCGCTTCCAGTGAACCCGTGGAACTTAATTGTTTACGTAGGCCATCGCGCGGTAAGAACGTACCCGTTTCTTGGTCGATAAGGCTGCCATAAAAAACGTTTTGACTGCCTGGAATATGGCCTGCACGTCCGTAGCGATTCGTTTCGCCGCTATACACATCAGGTGCCAGGGCATTCAAGGTACATGCACTGCCGTCTGCCATGATCCGCAACATGTCATCTTTATCAGCCCACAATTGCGGTCGCGCCTTGGCGCTGAGATTCCCAGCCGGATGACTCGGTGCGATGTCGTTCACCTCGCGGCCTTCGCGTTGCCATTTTTGCCAGCCGCCGTCGAGCACAGCGACGTTGTTAAAACCAACCGAGCGGAACATCCACCAAGCGCGCGTCGCCCACATGGGCATACCATCGTTGTACAACACGACCTGACTGTCGTCGCTAATGCCATGTGCACGCGCAAGCGCGCAAAAGCGCTCAGCTGGCGGCATCATAAAAGGTACCGTTGTCGACTGGTCTGAGAATTCGATCGCTAGATCCAAAAATCCCGCATTCGGAATATGTGCTGCAGCCCACTTCTCGCGTCCACTATCGGCCTGGTAACCGCCGCCACCATCCTTTGGCCGCAAGTAAATTGTCGTGTCGAATAAGCGTAAATTTCGGTCGTTGAGACGCTCTGCAAGCCACTGCGTACTGACTAAGGACTGGGTATCGTTCATGCTAATTCCTGCTCCGCGAAGGTAACGATGTCGAGGATCACGCGTCTGGGCGGTCGATAATAGCCGTAAGAGTGGCGCGAACCTAGCACGACAGACCTTAGGCGCAACCGGTTTAAATACATTTAGTAGCGATTATTCATCGTCATGAAAACGAGAACATCCTGTCCTAGTGAGAATGGCTCGTGACTTGTTAGAATCTGGCTTCGAATCTCACTTCGATTCCTGGAGAGAAAAACGTGAACGATAAGGTTTTGGACGGAAAAGTTGCCGTCGTCACTGGTGCGAGTCGAGGGATCGGTAAAGGCATTGCCGTGGCGCTGGCAGCCGCTGGGGCGCGAGTCGCGTGCATTGCTACACGGGCGGAAAACGCGACTGATACGGTCGCCGACATTATCCACGCAGGTGCTGAAGCGATTGCCGTTGGCTGTCGAGTTGAAGAAGGTGCGGCAGTTCGCGAGGCTTTCGAGGCGATCAAGGCGCAATTAGGCCCAATCGATGTGTTGATTAACAATGCCGGGATTTCGCGCCCACAACCCTTGCTTAAAATGACGGAAGCGAATTGGGATGAGCATATGGATATCAATGCGAAATCCGTTTTTCTTTGCTCGCAAGCCGCGATTGGTCAGATGAAAGAAGCCGGCAACGGTGGTTGTGTGATCAACATTGGATCCATCGTTGGTCAGAACGCTATCCCACAAACCCTCGGTTATTGCACATCCAAAGCGGCGGTTGAGCACATGACCCGGGTGATGGCGATCGAATGCGCAAAGTACCAAGTGCGGGTGAACTGTATTGCACCCGGTTACGTGCGAACCGAACTCATCGATCAACTCGTCGCTGACGGGAAAATCTCGCTCGAAGCCATAGAGAAACGCACGCCACAACGGCGGATGGGATCAATCGAGGAGATTTCTGCGGCCGTCATCTTCGTCGCGAGTCCGGCGGCCGGGTTTATGACGGGATCAATTATGAATATTGATGGTGGCTGGACGGCCTACGGTTATATGTAAGTGAGCGTCATCGAACCAATCGACATACGGCAACGTGAACACATCGTCGCTGCAACTGACGACTGCATCCGACGCGCCAATGAATTGCTCGATACGAAATTTACATCTATTCCTGTCAGCTTCGACTTGATCGGTCGTACCGCAGGCATGTACCGGGTCCAGGGTGGGCAACGGTCAATCCGTTATAACCCGTATTTATTTGCTAAGTATTATGGTGATAATTTTGCGACGACGATTCCGCACGAGGTCGCGCATTATCTTACCGACGCGATTTACGGCTATCGAACGGTTCGACCGCACGGTCGAGAATGGCGTACGATCATGCGCATGCTCGGTGCCGATGAGAGCGTGCGCTGCAATTTCAATCTCGATGGGATCCCGACTCGTCGTTATCGGCGGATCCGCTATATTTGTCGCTGCCAAACCCATGAGTTGACGAGGGTGCGCCACAATCGAATTCAGTCTAAAGGAGCGCGCTATTTCTGTCGGCGGTGCAGCACGCAGTTGCTATTAGCAGCAGAAAACTAGCGGATCCGCTGACAAACGAAGCTTGCTCGACCGAAGCCGGTATACTCGGCTGTGCTAATCGCGCGACCATGAACTTAAGCTTAGGAGTATTCATTTGGAATTTTTCGAACTTGCGTACGCGCGTCACAGCGTGCGGATTTATCAACCCGGTCTTGAAATCAGTGACCGAGAACTCAGGCAGATTTTCGATGCCGTTATTCTTAGTCCGAGTTCGTTTAATATCCAACACTGGAAATTCGTTGTGGTTCGCGATCAAGAACGCAAGACCGCATTGCGCGGCTTATCGTTCGGTCAAGCTCAAGTGGAACAATCAGCCGCCGTGGTTCTGGTCTGCGGAAGTCTCGACGCGTATGCAGACGCCGCTCGGATTTACGGCGCTGCCGATCTCACGACGCGCGAGAAGTACCTCCCCATGATCGAAGGATCTTATGCGGGCCAAGCAGCGCTGCAACGCGAGGAAGCTGTGCGCTCTGGTTCCCTGGCCGCAATGTCGCTCATGTATGCAGCCAAAGCTGCCGGATGGGATAGTGGCCCGATGATTGGTTTTGATGCGAAGAAAGTCGGCGCGATGCTCCATCTCGACGATAATACCGTGCCGGTAATGATGATCGTCATTGGCAAAGCGCTCAATGATGTGCAGCCCGAACGCGGCTATCGACGACCCATAGAGGAGGTCGTCAAACTCGAGTTTTTGGATGGCGACACACTAGTTTGAACACAATGAAACTTTGTGACCCGTCGACCACAGCAGGGCAATCACTTTGACTCTGCTGTGGTACGACTACGTTGGAACGTTCGGCGTGATTATCATTCTCGTGGTCTATTTTATGTTGCAGATTGAGCGCATCGATCCGCTGGGTTTGGCGTACTCGGTGATCAATTTATTCGGATCAATCATGATCGCCGTATCCTTAATATACGCATTTAATTTCGCTTCGTTCGTTATCGAGATTTGCTGGACCTTGATCAGTTTGATCGGTGTATGGCGATATATTCGGCAACGTCGTGAGAAGGCCGAGGCCCGAGTCGCGCCACCATGAGCGTTGCAGATGGTTTGCTGCCACAAGAGTATCAAGCAGTGGTGGCGCCCGCGATGCAGGCGGCTGCCGAGCTCGCCGCTGCACGCGGTGATCCTTATCTGTACAACGATTTAGCTTGTATGTTGGCGTTGATGGCCATGATTCGTGATCTCTGCGATTTGTACCAAGATAAGTGGGGTGCGCTTGGACAATTATCGACCCCAGCCCAATTCAGCGCTGCACCACTTGCCGGTTGCGTAATGGTGTTAAGCGAATACGAAATAGAACCGGAGTCGATTCAAAGTATGTCCGGAGCGCTTGCAGCCGCGTACGTCAAACTGTCTTCGGACAACATTTTTGGTCCCGAAAGAGTTCACATCCAGAAAGCTTGGGATGCGCGACTGGCGGGAGAATTCGACAAAGCGAATGCATTTATGCGCCAAGCGGCCGCGGCAGTCGCGAACGCAATCGACGGATGGGAAAAGAATCGTGCGCTGTCTCGGGCGTAAATTGACGAATAGTTGCCGAGCGAAAGGGGGGCCGCTGGATGCAACTTAACGTGGTTGAAAAAGGTCGCGGGCACGCACTCGTACTTATTCCGGGCTGGTCGCAGACTGCGCAGTTTTATGCCAAGCAGTTAGACGGTTTGAGCGATCACTACCGAGTGATCGCGATCGACATGCGTGGCCACGGTGCATCGCCAAAGCCTGAGCATGGCTATCGAATTGCCCGTCTCGCGCGCGATGTATACGAATTTCTTCGCGATCAAGATTTACGTGATGTCGCCATTGCCGGGCATTCAATGGGTGCGTCTGTGCTGTGGAGTTATTTAGAGCACTACGGTAGTGAGCGCTTGGGCAAACTAATTTTCATTGATCAATCACCTTGTTTGACTAACTCTGGCAACATGACGGATCAGGAAATACTAGAAGCGGGCGCAGTATTTACGCCAGAATCGTTGTATACCACCGCGCGTCGCGTGGCGAACGAACAAGCCGCCGCATTGGCTGACTTCGAACAGGCTTTTTTTAGTGCGGAAATAGGCGTCGATGATATCGCCTTGTATACGCGTGAGTCACTGAAAATGCCTAGCTCTTACGCCGCCCGCCTACTCATTGATCATGGCTCTCAGGATTGGCGAGACGTTATCCGCCACGTGATTCCAGCCTTAAAATTACCTACCTTAATTGTCGGCGGTGCACTAGGAACGATTGTGCCGCCGCAGGCGATGGAATGGATCGCGGCGCAGATCCCGACCAGCCAACTCGCTATATTCTCGGCCGAGGAACGTGGCAGCCATTTTATGTTCTGGGAAAATCCTCAGAAATTTAACGAACTAGTGCGACGATTCCTCGCCTGATCCAGCACAGCCAGTCCGCGCTGTCGCGATAATCATGAATCACTTTGATGGTAAAAGCCGGAACTCGACGTGATAGATTAAAACTGCGGTTTTGAATTCGGGTAACAATTGCGTGTTGCCGGGGAACGTCCGGTTGGAGCGACTTAGCTGCCACTTTAAAAAATCGTGCGGCCGAGCAGTACCTTCTCGCCTTCCATGGGCAATTTTTTTAAGAATTTTTTAAGGACACCCATGCTAATTTTGCGTGATGCCGAATGCAATGATTTCATGGGAGTCCTTAAATTTTCTTTTTTAAATTTTTCTTTCGTTAATTTAAGATTTCAACAGTTCCTCTGACCCGAATGGCACTAAGTTAAGCTTTCTCACACCGTCACGACTCACGTGAGACAAGGGCTAAGCGATTGAAAACATGCGGTAAAGCTCCTTAACTTAGTGCCATTCGCCTCTGACCCCTTTGGCCGGCAGAAAGAACCAGGCATAGATTCCGAGACCGATCGACATCGGACCCGAAATTAGGTAGGGCGCGTTGGCGCCCCAGTGCTCGAGGGCCATTCCGGCCCACAAGTGAGAAAGGACCGCGCCGATGCTCATTACGGCTCCCAAGACCGTCTGGCCGGTAGCGCGTAAGCGATCGGGAACCTCCCCTTCGACGTAGAGCTGCATGCCGATGATCAGCCCTACCACCACAGCACCGTGGAGCAGTTGGATCCCGAAAATCCAAAAAAGACTCGGCGCCAGAGCGGACATTAACCAACGCGCACCGTCGCAGGCGATGCCAGCCGCGATCAGCCCGCGCGCGCCTACTCGGCGTAGACCGGCGCCGGCGAAGTAAATGAGCGGGATCTCGACAAGAAGCATCGGAATCCATAGGCGGCTCACAGTTTCGATAGTGCCTCCTCGCTCGGCGACGAACACCGGGAAGAGCACGATCGGGCCCGACAGCAATCCGAAAGCGAAGAAGGCCAACACGAGCAGCCGCAGGTAGGACGGCTGCCGCACAAGCGCGCCCAGGTCTTCGCGTTTGGCGCGCACGGAAATCGCTTCGGAGGATGGCACCCAAAACAGCATCAAGGCCGCGCCGAGGCATAGCAGCGCAGCGGCGGGGAAGATCAATTCCAGTCCGCGGGTGCTGCCGACCACAGACGCATCGCCTCCCGTCCACGCGAGCACGGCGGGAAAGGCGAGGATCATCATCAGGTAACCGACGGTGCCCCAGACCCGCACGCGCCCGAAGCGCGCCGCGCCTCCCTTACCCAACACGGCGAAGGAAAGCGACGACGCTACCGCCATGGCTGGTGCGGCAAAGGCTGACAGAAAAGCCAAACACAACAGCAACACCGGAAAGCTCGAAGCATGAGGAACCAGGAAGTAGCCCAGCGCTGAACCCGAAGCCAGCAGAAACAGGGCGCCGCGACGCCGCCCGTGTCTGTCAGCCCATTGGCCCCAGAAAGGCAAAGCTACGATCCCCATCAACGGGTGCATGGCCAGGGCGAGACCCAGCTGGGTACCAGTCAAACCGGCGTTCTCTTGGAAGTAGAGACTCAGGTAGGGAAAAATAACCCCGAGCCCCGCCATGTAGAGGAACCAGAAGACCGCGATGGGGACGACGCCGGGGCTCATGGGTTGGCGATCATCGCACAATTTCTTAACAAAACCTGCAAGGTCCGCAGGGGGGATCCTTTAAGGATTAAGTAAGGATTAAGGACACCCAAATTAATGTTGCATGATGTCGAATTCGATGATTTCTTGGGTGTCCTTAATTTTTTTACTTAATTTTTTTATCTTATTCCCCGGAGCTAATTGTCCGGTTGTCCTAATTTGA
>JAQCEL010000072.1 GCA_027618655.1 Pseudomonadota bacterium
TTTGTTCGTCTGCCAATTGCTCGACGAGGCCGATGCCGACGGCGTCAGTCGCGCTGATTAAATTCCCCCTATAAATCATTTCTCGGGTTTTCCCCCAGCCAATTAATTGCGGCAGCAACGCGGCTTCGACCACGGAAGGAACCCCGACTCGAACTTCCGGCATGCCGAACACCGCCGAGGTATCGCAGATCCGAATGTCACAGGCGGCGGCGACTTCTAATCCCGCACCAAGGCAGTGGCCGGTAATGCGGGCAATGATCGGTACAGGGAATTCCCGAATCGCGCGGCATAGCAAATGGATTGCGCCGACGAACTCGGCAGCGTTGTGCACTTGTAGCGCTTGAATCTCGAGTAGATCGGCACCACCAATAAAAGCCGACTCTGAGGGGCCTTGAATGAGCGCGCAGCGAACATCGCTGTCCCTAGCTTGTTCGCTGATCCCGTCCACACATTGGAGTACGGCATCAACGCCAACGAGGTTTAATTTTGTTCTGCCATGAACGGTAAAGATAACTACGTCGCCATCCTCGTGTTCCAATCGCTCGAAGCTAAATCCAGATCCACCTGTCGACACGATAACTTACCCCCGGTTATCAAATTAGGTTGCTACGCAATTCTTATACTCATTTGCAGGCCACTTTCCGTGAAGCGTATATCTAATCACTAGATGGTCGACCGGGAGTTATGCGATTGACGTAGCGCTACCCTACTCCGTCTCGCGCTTGCTTCGGCGTTAGCAGTCGACTTGCAATACTAACAACGAGGTTTTACTTCGGCGGTCGTTTGATTAGCGACATTGATTCTGATGCCTTGGTCCGGAAGGTCGGTAGGACGTAAGCATACGAGCGCCGTCGAGGCGCTCGTCCAGCGTAGCCCAATATTTCGATCCGTGAATGGAACACCATCGTTCTCGAGCGGCACTTCGATCAATTTTTGGCGACTGCCCGCATCGCTCATTTGAACATAGACTGTAACGAGATGACGAGCGTGCGGTAAGTTGGGTTCCGTAACGGTTACCACGAGTGCGTGTGTTCCACTGGGCGACGGCAAGCTCGCAAATTCTCGCTCAGTGCCGCCGCATCCTACTATTAAGGTCGCGACCAACAACCAGGCGGCTATAGGCCTCGTTTTAAAGTTTTTACCAGCCATGAGTGTTGTTTTGCTATCCGATAAATTCACTAGGCCCCTTCTCCGTCGGCTCTAACGCCAATTCTCGCCACCCCAATAATAGATTACTTATAAGTCAGGTTAACGAATCGCGCGCGCTCACGAAAGCACATTAGATTACGCACGCGTAAAAATGGTGAATATTTTAGTTTTCATCAATGTCAAAACCGTGTAGATTGCGCGCCTCTTGAGATAACTTGGAGCCTTTGTGGCTACACGTATTAGTGCCAAAGACAGTTCGTTAAAGAGAGCACAGCTCACCTGACCCGGTCGTAACTAGACTGGGCCGGCGGATGCTGCGCGTAGTTTAGTTATGTTAACGCTGGATTATCAGCGGAGGGTATCGCCATGCACCAAACCACGTCGCCTTGGGGACAACACCTGATCCTTGATTTAGCCGGTTGTCCGACCGAGCGTTTAACTAACGCCGATCACCTACGCGAATGGGTTCGAGAGCTCGTCGAGGCGATCGAAATGAAAGCCTACGGCGAACCTTCCATCGAACACTTTGCAACTCATTCGTTCGAATCCGCCGGATACACCTTAATTCAGCTAATTGAAACATCGAATATTTGCGCGCATTTTGCGGAAAATATTGGCCAAATTTATATCGACATCTTCTCGTGCAAAGAATTTGATAACGGTATCGCGGAAACGCTCTGCCGAAAGTATTTTGAACCAGAAACAGTCATTACCACCGCGCTACGCCGTGGCGAATTTCCCGTTCGATTGGCGGAGGCTGGGTAAGCTTGGCTAAGCGGCGATTCACCGAAGCGCTACACGGTGACGAAGCATTCCAAGGATTCACGATCGAGCAAGAACTATTTGTTGGAAGCAGTGCTTATCAATCGATAGAAATCGTGCAAACGAAACGTTTCGGTCGTGTCCTCATTCTTGACGGCATTGTCCAGACAACGGAGCTCGACGAATTCGTTTATCACGAAATGCTGGTCCATGTGCCGATGTTCAGTCACCAGGCGCCGCGGCGCGTTTTGATCATCGGCGGCGGGGATGGGGGTGCTCTCAGGGAAGTGCTTAAACACGATATTGATCAGGTTGACATGATCGAAATCGACGAAAAAGTGGTGTCCAGCTGCATCGAGCACCTGCCGAGCCTGAACAACGCGGGCGCAATCTACGACGATCCACGCACGAACCTGATTATCGAAGACGCGTTCGCGTATTTAGCCCGCGAACAATCCCGTTATGACGTGATAATTAGCGATTCAACAGACCCTATCGGTGCCGCGGAAGTATTATTCTCACAGAAATTCTACGAATTATGCGAGAACGCCTTAAACGCGGATGGGATCGTTGCCCTTCAGAACGGGGTGGCTTTTTTCCAGCCCAACGAATCTCGCGGTACGATGCGCGCGCTTCGTCAACTTGGTTTGTCTGCCACCTGTTATCAAGTCGCTGTGCCGACCTACTACGGCGGTCTGATGATGCTCGCGTTCGCGACACGTCAGCGCGCAGCGCTGTTACCGGATCTCGAGCAAATAGAAGCTCGATTTAATCGATGTAATGCTGAATTTAAACACTACACCCCGCCTCACCACTTAGGTAGTTTCGCGCTGCCGCAATGGATCCAAACGATCACGGGAGAATGCCATGACTCAACAACTTGACCATTTTAAGCAGACTTCCGACGGGCAAAGTTACGCTGGCGATCATTTGTTAATCGAATTTTGGGGCGCGAAGAATCTGACTAACGTCGATACTATTCGCGAGGCACTCGAGGCAGGAGCCACAGCTGCTGGTGCGACGATATTACACTCTCATTATCATCGCTTCGGCGACGGTGGGGGTGTGAGCGGCGTTACTGTGTTGTCTGAAAGCCATATTTCGATCCACACTTGGCCGGAGCGAAGCTATGCGGCAATTGACGTTTTTATGTGCGGGGACTGCGATCCTAAAGATTGTCTTCCGGAGCTAGAAAAACGACTGCACCCAGAGCAAGTGGACGTTCAACTGTTTCTGCGTGGATGCGACCGCACGGACGCGAAAATTTTAGAGGTCGCGTAACGACGGCAACGATTTTCGCTTGTCACTCCCCGCCTGGCGGACCACAAAATACGACCCACACGGCAAAGTCATCGGTGAAAGCTTCAAACCGATGAACTTTGCCGGCCGGGACAAACAACGCGTCGCCGACATCGAAATGCGTGCATTCGTCGCCACAAACAAAAACCCCGCTCCCGCAATTCACAAAGTAAAGCTCGTCTTGGTCGTGGGGTTTCTGCGGGTCGTGGCCGCGCGGTGCGTAATATCCCAGGCGCATCGTGCCGTGCGTAAGCGGCTCAGCGTACCTGCGGCCTTGAGAATCGTTTGCTGGCAATAACGCCTCTGCCTCGGCAACCGTCCATTTAGCCTGCGTCGATTTCTGCATACTCGACTCGCCGGTTACTTAGCGTTCGACGTCGAGGCGTTGGTGCCATTGCGCAATTGATTCTTCTGGATACTCCTCGAATTGCTTGTCCCCATCACGAACATCCGCTTGAACCCAGGATACCTTTGAAGCCAGCATTAGGTGCGTCCGCTCTGGTGGTATCGGCAATTCAGTGTCAACGGCCGACGCAAACGGGTGGATTAATTCGGGCCACCGGGGATCCCATACCCACAAGGCACTGCCACATAATTTGCAGAAATGTCGTTGACAAGGGCTTGGACTTAATTTCCCTGTATCGGGATCCGCTACCGTTGCCGAAAACACGCTGGTGTGCTCTTTTCCTTTCACGGCGAGGCTGAGCGCGTCACCGCCCAAATTAATCGCAAAGCCACCACCGCCTGCCGTTTTCCGACAAATCGAGCAGTAACAAACATTAAACGGATACGGATGCGCAGATTGCAGCGTAAATGACACGGCCTGACACGCGCATGAGCCTTCAATCTTCATTCAATAATTCCCTTAGGGCACGATCAATAAATTCATTGTCACGCGGATTGACACCCATACCGGCCGCGTGGCCCCATGGCGACGGGATGGGACGTAATTCAGCGTTCGGCATTTGACTGACTTCGAGCTCGTTGTCGGGGACTCGGAAGTACAAATCAGTTTCGCTTGGCATGACGATCGCCCGGCAGGTGATGGCATTCAGCGCGGCTTTTAAGTCGTGCCCGAACCTTGGGTTTGCACTGATATCTCCGATGTGCCAGGTCCGTGCCATGGCGAGTAAGTCGTTTGCATCGTTATTCAGAAAATAGGCTTGCAACCAACGCACGGTCCCTTCAACCGAAGAAAGGCCGAGATCACGATAGAGCGCTTCGCGAAAAAAGGTTTGCGAGAACAACCAACCCGCGTATACGCGACCAAAAGCAAGCATGCCTTTGATTGGTACGGATTCATACCAGCCTTCGTTGAATGCCGCATCAACTTTCAAGGCTGCGGTTGGACCTTCAATCATTAACTGGTTATGAGGAGACGTCTTCGAGGACGCGCAGATCGGGGCAATCGCATCGATCATGTCTGCATGGAGAGCGCCCCATTGGAACGTCTGCATCCCCCCCATGGAAAAGCCCGTGACTAAGCGTAGGCGCGCGATGCCTAAGTGTTCGGTGACGAGTCGATACTGACAGTGAACGTTGTCGTACAAAGACACCTCCGGCCACGCCCCTCTACCGATAGGGGCCGGCGTATTGCTTGGTGACGATGAAGCACCATTGCCAAACAGGTTAGGAATGATGATGAAATACTTCGCTGGATCGAGAGCGCGGCCAGCAGCCATAAAATACTCCGTATCGGCGTGCCGACCGCCATAGAACGTTGGCAACAAAATCGCGTTGTCACGCGCCGCAGACAACGTGCCGTAGGTTTTATAGGCGAGCGAAGCATCGAATGTCACGCCGGACTGGGTCGTAAACCCGGGAATCAGATAGTGTTCGCAATCGCTCATCAACAACGCCTCTGGGGATGCCTAGGAAACAAGTTAACCAGCCCATAGGACCGGGTCAAGTTCCGAGAAACCGTGCCACTTATCACCCGCACCGCAGCGTACGGGATTATTTGTTATCGGGTCGGCCCTGCTACCGCTCGCAGTTCCTGGGTGTCGATACTTCAATTGCATGTCAGAATATCGAGCCCCGGACATCCTTATAGTGCGCTGACTTAAGCTGAGGAGAATGACTGCGATGCCTAGTTACAAAGCCCCCTTACGAGATACACAATTTATTCTCAATGAAGTCATCAACATCGACCGTTATGCGTCGCTACCTGGATTTTCAGACGCAACCCCAGATTTAGTCTCTGCGATTCTCGAGGAAGGCGCGAAATTCGTCGAGGAAGTCACCCAACCGCTGAACTTAAGCGGCGACGAACAGGGCTGCGTCCGGCACCCGGATGGATCGGTGACCACGCCAACCGGCTTTAAAGCGGCCTATGACCAACTCGTCGAAGCGGGTTGGGGAGGCTTGGCGGCTGATCCAGCCTACGGGGGGCAAGGATTACCGCACGTCATCGCCAACGCGTTTGAAGAATTCATGATTTCCGCCAATATGGCGTTCACGATGTATATCGGGCTCACGCAGGGCGCCATTGCGGCCATCACTGCGGTCGGTTCAGAAGACCAAAAATCAACCTTCATCCCACGCATGGTGGCGGGTAGCTGGAGCGGCACAATGAATCTCACGGAGCCGCATTGTGGCACCGATTTAGGACTCTTGAGAACGCGCGCTGAACCGCACGCGGATGGTTCATTTCGCATCACCGGGACGAAGATTTTCATCTCCTCGGGAGAACATGACTTAACCGAAAACATCATTCATTTAGTCTTAGCAAAAATGCCTGACTCGCCCGACACCGTACGCGGCATTTCGCTATTTATTGTGCCTAAGTTTCTGGTTAACGCGGACGGCAGTCTCGGCGAGCGAAACACCGTGAGCTGTGGATCGCTAGAAGAAAAAATGGGCATCCACGGTAACTCCACTTGCGTGATGAATTACGACGGCGCCACGGGTTATTTGATCGGCGAACGAGATAAAGGGATGCGCGCTATGTTCGTCATGATGAACGCTGCGCGCTTAGGCGTTGGCTTGCAAGGTCTCGCGCAATCGGAGGTGTCCTATCAGAACGCGGTGGCCTACGCGCAAGACCGATTGCAAGGTCGGTCTCTTACCGGGCCCAAGAACAAAGCAGGACAAGCAGATCCGATCATTGTGCATCCGGATGTACGACGGATGTTAATGAATGCGAAAGCGTTCAACGAAGGTGCGCGAGCACTGGCGCTGTGGGGTGCATTGCAAGTCGATCTCACGCACATGGCGGCGACCGAGGAAGAACGCCAAGAGGCTGACGATCTGATCGGCTTACTAACCCCAGTAATCAAGGGGTATTTCACCGACAAAGGCTATGAAAACGCGACCAACGCGCAACAGTGTCTCGGGGGACATGGTTATATTCGCGAATGGGGTCTTGAGCAATTTGTTCGCGACGCCCGCATCGCAATGATCTATGAAGGGACGAACGGCATCCAAGCGCTAGATTTGGTCGGCCGCAAATTGGCCAGTAACGGCGGACGGGCGCTGCGCACTTACGTAGGAAAGATCAAATCCTATATTGATACGCATCGTGATACGCAAGGCATGGGCGAATTTGTGCAACCGTTAGAAGCGGCGCTCGACGATCTCCAGAAATCCACGTCTTGGCTGATGGCAAACGCGATGACGAATGCAGACAATGCCGGCGCAGCCTCAATGCCGTACTTATATTTGATGGGACTCGTCTCGCTCGGCTTTATGTGGGCGCAAATTGCCGAAGCCGCATTACACGGTTTAGCTGGTGGCGCTACAGACACCAACTTCTACTCAAACAAGCTCCGCACGGGGCGATATTTTTTCTCGCATATGCTTCCGGAAACGGCTATTCATAGAATTCGCATACAAGCGGGTTCTAAAACGCTTATGGAGATGGACGCCCAAGCCTTTTAGCTGCAGTGTGAGTGATGCATTGCCCCAGCTTATTTTTGCATCCGGCGCACCACTCGCGCGAGCTCGTTGCTCGCGCGACGCGAAGGCATTTCTAGAGCGAATTTATTGACTCGCATGAAAACTTTTGACGATATTTACGAACTCGCCGCGAACCGCAAAGGCGGTGCTAGCGCATTGGAGAAGCTACTAGAGAAGCCCAAAACATCAGCATTTCTTCGCAAAATTCCGGACGATCGCTGGCTGAGCGCGATAGTTAGGAGCGTATTTCAAGCCGGATTTGTGTGGCGGATCGTCGAGCACAAATGGCCGGATTTCGAACAGGTGTTTTGCAACTTCGATCTACACCACGTTGCTTACTTATCGGATGAAGCGATTGAATCGTTATTAGAGGATGCACGGATAATTCGGCATCGAACAAAATTGCTGGCAACTCGCGACAATGCGGTCTTCCTGCTGGAACTCGCGAACGAGCACGGATCTGCAGCGAATTATTTTGCTAATTATCCAGCAACTGACTATGTGGATTTGCTCGCCGAATTGAAAAAGCGCGGTAGCCGCTTAGGTGGGACGTCAGCACAATACTTTTTACGCACCATGGGCAAAGAGTCCTTCATTCTGTCGCGCGACGTCGTCAGGGCGCTGATACGCGAAAAAATCGTTGACCGCGCGCCAAATTCGCAACGCGATCTTCGTGCCACGCAGGACGCGTTCAACATTTGGTGTGCGCAAAGTAAACGATCGCTCACCGAGGTAAGCCGCATACTCGCGATGGGAATCGAATCGTGATCCACATCCGCGAAATTGATCACCTTGTCCTAAGGTCCAAGCATGTTCAGGAGATGATCAATTTCTACGTCGATGTGCTCGGCTGTCGGGTTGAGCGCTCGCTACCCGCGTTCGGGCTGACGCAACTAAGGGCTGGAAAGTGTCTGCTCGATCTGGTGGATGTCGACGGAGAACTGGGACGCCGCGGTGGCGCGGCACCGGCGGCGGCTGGGAACAACTTAGAACACTTCTGCTTGCGCATCGAACCATTCATCGGCGAAGAGATCAAAGCCTACTTACTCAGTCATTCGGTCGAACCGGGTGATATCGAATCGCGCTACGGGGCCGAAGGAATGGGTCCGTCAATGTACATCTGTGATCCCGACGGTAATACTATAGAGCTGAAGGGCCCGCCAGACCTGTCGATTTCTCCCTCACGCTAAATTTCCGAGTTACATCGCTGCACGGGGCGAGCTTAGAATCTGCCGTTGCATGACGGTCCCCACTGTGACAACGATTTAACACGACGAGGCATTTAATGAGTTCGTTACCGAGCGACACGACAACGGATAAGAAGGAACCGAGCTTCGAATGGGGCGCGATCCGAAGTCTAGCGCCCTATTTGTGGCCGCGGCATGCGTCGAATATCAAACTGCGAGTTGTCGTTGCTTTATTGCTTCTCGCTTGCGCAAAAGTCGCGACCGTCTACATCCCATTCGTCTACAAGTCCATGGTCGATATCTTTATCAACCAGGACAACATCGCGCTCGAATTACCGATCGCATTGCTGATCGGCTACGGCGCGCTTCGCGTACTCTCAATCGCCTTCGCTGAGCTACGCGACGCCGTCTTCGCCAAAGTCGGACAACGCGCGATTCGCGATGTCGCGTTGTCTACGTTCAAGCATTTGCATCGACTTGGCATGCGCTTTCACCTAGAACGCCAGACCGGAGGTCTCTCACGCTCAATTGAGCGAGGAACGAAAGGTATCGACTTCTTAATGACGTTTATGCTGTTCAACATCATACCGACATTACTCGAGATCACGATGGTATGCGGCATCTTGTGGGCATTATTTAATTTTTGGTACGCCTTGGTTACGTTCATCACGATCATCAGCTACATCGCTTACACCTTGGCGATCACTGAATGGCGTCTTAAGTATCGGCGCCAAATGAATGAAACTGATCAACAAGCTAATACGCGCGCGATCGACAGTTTGCTGAACTACGAAACCGTAAAGTACTTCAGCAATGAACAGTACGAAGCCGATCGTTTCGATCGTTCGCTCGCTCGCTATGAAAAAGCGGCTGTTACGAGTAAGAGTTCGCTTGCTCTGTTGAACATTGGCCAAGCAGCAATCATTGGCGTGGGCTTAACGATCGTCATGGCAATGGCTGGCAACGGCGTTATTACTGGTGAATTTACCGTCGGCGATTTCGTACTCGTCAGCACTTATCTGATCCAGCTCTATTTACCGCTTAATTTTCTCGGCTTCGTGTACCGAGAAATAAAGCAATCGCTCACCGACATGCAAGCCATGTTTACCTTACTCGAGGTTAACGCGGAAATTGAAGATACGCCGGGCGCCCTACCCTTGCCGCCGGGTAATGGTGAGATCGTGTTTCACAATGTTTGTTTCAGCTACGACAAGCGGCGAACGATTCTGCACGGCGTGAGTTTCACGGTTCCGGCCGGCCATAAGGTCGCTATTGTCGGATCCAGCGGCGCTGGTAAATCGACCATCTCCCGGCTCCTGTTTCGTTTCTATGATGTCGATTCCGGCGAAATTACGATCGACGGACAAAATATTCGAGAGGTACAACAACAAAGTATCCGAGGTGCGATCGGTGTCGTACCGCAAGACACGGTACTGTTTAACGATACAATCTATTACAACATTGCCTATGGCCGCCCTGGCTCAACACCTGAAGAAATCGAAGATGCGGCGCGCTTAGCGCGCATCCATGATTTCATCATGCATTCCCCTGATGGCTATCAGACCATGGTCGGTGAACGTGGTTTGAAACTTTCAGGTGGGGAAAAACAAAGGGTCGCCATCGCACGCACGATTTTAAAGAACCCAAGGATACTGCTATTCGACGAAGCCACCTCGGCGCTCGACACACGCACTGAACGAGAAATCCAGGCGTCTCTACGCGAGGTTTCGCGCGGGCACACGACCTTAGTCATCGCGCACCGATTATCGACCATTATCGACGCTGATGAAATTCTCGTTTTGCACGAAGGTCGAGTCGTAGAGCGCGGTTCTCACATTACGCTATTAGCGAGCGCTGGCTTCTACGCGACAATGTGGCAACGCCAGCAAGAAAGCCACGATGTCGAATCTGTTCGCGCGAACGACATTGCCCATATTGAGATGCCATAGCCCATCGCAATTTACTTGGAACGTGAATTGGCTGTAGTCGAATTCTTGCGCTACACGACAAGCCAATGCTTTTAGCTTGTCGATATCGCTTTTGCCCATCTAGTGGTTTGCGAAAACGCGCTATCCACATCGCACCAACGTCACACTGCGCTCGCGATGATCGTCGCGGAAGAACTCGACATTCCTTGGTCCAACGTGCGGTGCATCCAAGCGCCGATCGACACGATTTACGCTAACGTTTCGATGTTCGAGGCGAGTGCGCCGTTTGACCCGGACAATGATAGTTTCATTGCGAGCAGCGGGCGTTGGACATTTGAACGCCTTGGAAGAGTGTTAGGGATCCAAGCCACTGGCGGGAGCACAAGCGTTCGCGATGGTTGGATAACCATGCGCAGCTCGCAGCAAGATCCCATCGCTTTTCGCCTCGCCCACTTGGAAAATAAACCGCGCGCAACGCGCGTCTTAAGCTTGCTGGCGGAACTCGGCGGTTGGCAGACCCAAGGCAAGCCGGGCCGCGCACTTGGCGTCGCATTACATGAATCGTTCGGCTCGATCGTTGGGCAAATTGCTGAAGTTGGCATCGACAATGGGCGGATCCGAGTATATAAGGTCGTTTGCGTGATCGATTGCGGCATGGCTATCCATCCCGATAACGTGATTGCGCAAATGGAAAGCGGCATACTTTTCGGACTCACCGCCGCGCTTTTTGGTGAGATCACGCTGGTGAACGGCGCTGTTCGGGAAGGCAATTTTCCAGACTACAAAATTGCGAAACTCGCCGACGCACCGCATATTGAAACACACATCATCAACAGCGGTGCGAAACTTGGCGGGGTTGGAGAACCAGGGACTCCGCCGATAGCACCCGCCATTGCCAACGCGGTCTCCAAACTAACGGGCACGAGGATTCGCGAATTACCTATCAGGATAGCGTAGCAAATCGGTGCCGATCGCCCCGGCATCCGCACTAAATTGTCATAAGGTGACGCACAGTGTCACTTTCAATTCATTTCAGTGTCGTTAGTCTCTGCAACGGCCAAACGAAGTTTCGTGTAACTCGGCGCTAACTACCGCCAACTTTGTGCGCCCCTGCGCATTTTGAATTCTCGCTTGCGACCGCCCGCACACTTCTCTCGTAGAAACCCTCATGGACCGCCAGCATGGACTGGCTCTTGCTCTATTCGCGATGAGATGGGACTAAACACAACGAGAGATGTGATCTACATGAAATTTAACAAAATCCATATTGCGTAAGTCGGACTTATTCTCACGATGGCAACATCGTCAGTAAATGCCGCATTAACATTCGATACTTTGCCCGTTAACCAAACAGTAAACGCTATTTTCCTGTGGGCTGAGGATCCTAGCGATATGACGTTCGATGCAGGCCTGACAGATTTCAGTTCACTGACCGGTTGGTCTCTAGACACCTCCCCAACGGGTGCGACGGACAACAGCACCTGGGTGTTTACTGCTTCTGGCATTGAAACTGGCGCCGGCGCAGTCACCGCGAATAGCGTTGCCCCCATCACAGTTGGCTTCGATTATGTCGTCAGTGGCGGGACCTCGCAGTTTAGATTTCAGTACGCTTTAGTGCTTTGGGATAGCGTCACTGCGAACGTGGCTTCGTCCGGCACGCAAAGAATTCGTCGCGGCAATACAAATTCGAATTCGGCTGTCGGTACACCGCTCAGCGCGACACAGTTTGGCGAGATCGATAGCTACCTTGCCGCGGCATCAGCACCTGCACTAGTACCAGTGCCAAGTTCGGTCGTCCTCATGGCGTCCGCGATTGCGTTTTTGGGTTTCTCGCGCCGCATGATGCCAACTACGCAGGCATAGTTCGTACGGTTCACCCCGTCAGATAGCAGCGCCGGCCGGCGGCGCTGTTTTTTTACTTTCCGTTGTGCTTTCCTAGCGGGTCATGAATTTCCATCAACGCATGCTGGGCTTATTGCTCAGCCTCGGTTTGATTTTACTTAGCCCACCCGGGAGCGGCGCTGCAAGCGAGGCGGCATTAAAAGAAACGATCAATTCGATTCGCCGCAATTACAACATTTCGGCGGCGGGCTACCTGGTCGTCACTAATCGATCCGTTCATGCGATAGAAACCTTAGGGACGACGGATCGGACCGGTCATGTACCGTATCGACCGGATCACTTAATCCGCATCGGATCAATTACTAAAACCTGCACCGCACTCGCGACCAGCGTGCTGGCAGAACAAAATATTCTGCGGCTTGACCAGACCGTCGCAGAGTTCCTGCCTTACCCGCCTTTCGACAATCCATGGGCAACGACTAACCCTGTACGGATAGAGCAGCTGCTCGAGCACACTGCCGGCTTGCATGACCTCTCGAAAAAGGAGTTTGCGTTTAACCGGCCGGTTGATCTGGCGACGGCCTTTGCCGTCGACCCAAGATCACGGCGCATTGCCTGGCCGCCAGGCTTGCATTCATCTTATTCAAATAGTGGTGCAGGAATCTTAAGCGCGGTCATAGAAGCCGTCACGGGTGCGCATTTCGCCGATTTAGTTCGCGAAACGATTTTCGAGCCATTGAATATGGCTAGCGCCACATTCGTACTCAACACAGACGACCGCGAGCGTCTAGCCACGGGTTACGATCGCGATGGTCGCACACCTATTCCCTACTGGCATACGCTATACCCGGCGTTTGGGGGAATTAGCGTGTCCGTTCGCGACATGATTCCCTTCGTACAATTGTTCTTAAATCGCGGCGCGATAAATGGTCACTCGTTACTGACTCGCGAAGGCGTCACGCGGATGGAACACCCCTCGAGCACGTTGGCGGCACGCGCGGGCTTAAGCTATGGCTACGGACTCGGGCTCTATCAATTTCAACATGGTAGGGTCTCGTTTTACGGTCATGGTGGCGACGCCGACGGCTACTTGTCATTTTTCGCCTATTCTCCGCAGCTGCAACGCGGTTACTTCGTCGTCATAAATGCCTTCGTCACCGAGGCATTGACTGAGATGAGAATGGCCATTCAAGATGAGCTTGTTGGTTCACAAGCTCTCGTTAAGAACGAGGGAGCGACATTATCTGCTAGCCAGCTAGAATTATTGAGCGGCGAATACCTGGCAGTGACAAAACGTTTCGCTGGAGGATCTGATCGCGATCGAATAACGCTAAGCGCAGATGGCGGATCGTTGTATACGTCAGCCTCGAACGGTACTCGACACGCGCTAATTGCAGAAGGACCGTGGCTTTTTCGGCGCGCTGGCGAAAGTGTCGCGACCACCGCATTCATTCCATGTAGCGATCGGATCTTCTTGCAAGGTGGCGTCGGTAATTTTGAGAAGCGCTTAGCTCCCGGGCAACATACGCTCGCTTGCGAGCGGTTGTCCGCTCAGGCCGTGAGTACGCAACGCACGCCAGTACCGCCCATCCCGCAGTAGCCACCCGGGTTCTTTGCCAAATACTGCTGGTGATAATCTTCTGCAAAATAAAATTCCGGCATCGGTAAAATCTCAGTCGTAATTTGCCCGAGACCTGCGGCCTTTAGAGCTGCTTGATATTCAGCTTCGGAACGTTGCGCAAGCGCCATCTGTGCGTCATCGGCACAGTAAATACCTGAACGATACTGAGTTCCTCTATCGTTGCCTTGACGCATTCCCTGCGTTGGATTGTGTGCCTCCCAAAATGTCTGCAGAAGCTCTCGATACGATACGACGTTGCGATCATAGATCACACGCACGACTTCGTTGTGTCCCGTCATAGCGCTGCAAACTTCTTGGTAGGTGGGGTTTGGCGTGTGCCCGCCTGCGTAACCGACGGCCGTCGTGAATACACCAGGGACGTTCCAAAAATGTCGCTCAACCCCCCAAAAACAACCTAGCCCGAACAATGCCGTATCGAATTGCTCCATTGATTCCGGTTGCATCAGTGTCCGCAGCACGAAGTGCTTTTCTGGAACTGGCATACGCTCCGAACGTCCTGGTAGCGCTTCGGCTGGCGACGGAAGCGTGTCCTTCTTATTGAGTCCCAACATGATAGTTTTCACCTGCATTTGTTACGTCGATTAGAGGTTAAGCTTGTTCGCAATAAAATCAAGCTCGATGGATGAATTAATCCGTCTCGTGCAGCGCTTTCAATCGCTCAATCCGTCAAGCATGCGCCGCACATCCATTTCAACTTGTTTCGGCGAAGTGCCTGAGTGTCGCGTATGGACGATTTTTTTGCCTGATCAACGACGATCAATCCAGGGGTTCCTTTGATCCCATAATCCGTCGCAACACTATCCGCATTTCATATTGGACAAGGCTAAATGGATATTACACAGATTCATCTGCATATAATCGGGCGCAGCCTCGAAAACACGCCTGTTGGTACCGGCGCTTGATTCGATGTCACGCGGATCCTGAGACGCAAACCCTTTGCCTTGAGTATTTTTCGTTCGCGGGCGCTGCTTGATTTCGGCGAACGATTATCGACGTTTAGTTTCGCGTGCGGTTACACGTTCGATGTGTATCGCAGTGCTCAGCACACCGGCGCGATGCTCTCGTAGTACCCGGTGAAATTCACTGTTGACGCGCTGCATGTTGGGGCGCACCCGGAGCCCCGGTCGACTCGCGATGTCGCAATGTTTACGTTCGTGATGCGCACGGCGTTGCGAGACGATCATGCAACGTCGTTAATCACCATTGCGTTCGGTGCGCGGTTCATGCGCGAAATCAAGTATCCAACAACGCACCATGGACAAGTGCAGAGACAAAATTGGTGATGTCTTGTGAGTGCCTGTTACGGAACTTCATCTGGGCAATCATGTTAGCCGAGCCCATGATGACATGCGCCGCCCAAACCGAATTCACCGACTTGGATATTTCCCCGCGATCTTGCCCGTCGCGCACGATTAATTCGAATGTAGCCAGTATGCGATCTTGGAAATCCATGTACTGCGGCCAAGTGTCGTCGCGATCGATGGCGCCCCAATCCAAGAATATTCTGACGTAATCTGCATCTGTTTCACTATCGAATAACTGCGCGAACGTATTCACTATCGCAAGCAGCTTATTCGCCGCGCCATCGTGCCGAGCCGCGACAGTTTCCACCATAGTGCTTAGATAGCGATCGACCTCTTGCAGTACCGTATCGATGAGTACCTGGCGATTCGGCAGGTAGAGGAATACGGTCGGAATAGCCACCCTTGCGTGTTCCGCGACCTGCGCATGAGTGCTGCTGCCAATGCCTAGGCGCGAAAAAGTTTGGATCGCAGCGCGGGTTATCTGCTCCCGCCGGTCGGCCGGCGTCATACGCCTGGCCCGCTTCCTGGTTTTCGAAGCAGCCGCTATATTTTTTGGTTTTGCAGCAGACGCTGTATTTTCGGTCACGCTATGCAGGCTTCACTCGGAAAAAAGATATTGCGCCGCAATATTACAGTGATTCATCAGATTTTCATTCTCTTTTTGAGAGCGCTTGCGTAATTATAATACGAAATATATCATTATCTCCGAAGTACACGCTATATCACGGTGAAGCTTATATTGAAGTATCAACCTAAGTAGAGGTTCAGGCGATGAGTACAACAGCAGACACACTAGTACTAGAAAAGGAATCATCGGTCGATGCACGGGCGACGCGACCCGTGAAGATCAACTGGGGCGCGTTCTTCAAAGTCATTATCGGAATCAGCCTGGGGTATTTAGCGTTCCGTGTGTACATGCAGAAATATGCTTTTTCTGTCGGGCTCGATTCATTTGAACCTGAATTCGCGATTTACTGGATGCGCTTGTTCTACGCTCAAATCGTAGTCGCTGCGCTCACGCTGATCGGTGTTGTCGTTTACCTATGGCAAACGCGCGAGCGCTCGCCGACAACAGTCACTGCGGAAGTCGAACTGAGTCGCTATTTCAAATGGATAACCTGGCTCGCCGCGTACACTTTAGTCGTCTTCATTACCGGCGCGCTCGGTGCCGAAAGTGACGCGGCCTGGCATCAAGTGGTCATCCGCGATACGGACTTCACGCCAACCCACATTGAATTGTTTTATTTCTGTATACCAGCTCTGATTATCACGGGGGTTGGCTCCTTCCTATATGCGAAGACCCGTTTGCCAATGCACAACGACAAGGTTTTCGTCGCCTTAGGTGTCGCGATCGGTGGGCCGATCCTGATCATGCCGAACGTTGGCTACAACGAGTGGGGGCATACGTTCTTCTATGCGGAAGAGGTGTTCAACGCGTCGATTCACTGGGGTTTTTCAGGACTCGGACTTGCGTTACTCGGACTCGGCGGGGTCATCGTTCACATCGTCCACCGGACTACACAGCTCATTGACGTAGTGTCGGCCCGCGCTTGATTCTGTACTCCCTAAAACTGTACGACGAAGTGCTTCAACCTCCGGCACTACAATGAACAGGGCGCGATAATTATGGCCGCTTCCCAAGACCGCTTACGGCTCGCTCGTTACTACGAGCGGACCGTCGACGTAATGCTGCTCACCTTGATCATCTTCGCCGTCGCAGGTGCGACTATCTTTGTGATGTCGGTGACGATTGGAGATTGGGAGTTTTGGGCAGACTGGAAAGACCGGCGCTACTGGCCATTGGCGCCGGTGGCAGCGTTGCTGGTATTCCCAGCCGGAATTTCCGCGGCGTTCTGGCAGCGTTTTCGCCTGCCGATCTCATGTACTGCCGTGGTGCTTTTGTACACCGTGTTCCGCTGGGTCAGTTCGTACATCAATTTCCATCTATTCGGCGGTTATCCGATGAGCTTTGTTTGGCCGTCGGTGTTTATTCCTCTAGCGATAGTTATCGATTGCTCATTGGTCATTACTCGCAGCGTGTTTCTAACTGGCCTCGGTGGTGCTTTTCTGTGGGGATTGCTGGTCTATCCAGCGAACTGGCCCTTGCTAGCCGCTTTTCACGAACCGCTCACCTATAACGGCGAAATGCTAACGACGGCGGATCTAATGGGTTTCCAATATATCCGGACAGGTCTACCCGAATACGTGCGCGTTGTTGAACGCTCCGTGTTGCGTACGTTCGGTGATGCAGTGACACCGCTAACTGCCGTATTCGCGGGGTTTGTATGTACGCTCGTTTTTTACGTTTCGTGGATCGCCGGGTCGCTGCTCAATAATCAGGCCTGGGTCAAGAAGGTTTAACTCAGTTCTCCACGGATGAAGTTCTTCGGCATAAACCGTCTCATCGGGCTGATCCTTGTGCTGGCAATACTGCCACTAGATAGCTATGCACACGGCGAGCGCGCCCAACAGGCCAACACGCGCATGCGTACGATCAATTGGTACGACCTCGAGATTGGACCAAAGAACGTACAGGTCGGTGAGATCGTGACCGTCAAAGGCCGTTTTCGCGCGTCCAGCCAATGGCCGGAAGAAATCCCGTCGATCGATGACCGTGTTTTCTTGAACGTCGGTACTGGAGGGCCAAATTTCGTGAGGCTCGCGTCGAATATCGATGGTGTGAGCGGGGTGCAATCAACTTCACTAGAGCTTGGTAAAGACTACAGCTTCGAGACCACATTAAAAGCCCGCAAACCTGGCCGATTTCACGTCCACCCGATACTCAACGTGAAAGATGCCGGCGGCATGGTCGGGCCAGGATACTGGGTAGAGATTGGCGGATCGTTCGAGGAATTCGAAAACAGCGTCGAAACGATGCTCGGTCGCACCGTCAATTTGGAAACCTTCAATCTTGGCTCGATCGCAGTCTGGCATATCGTTTGGGTTGTCGTCGGGGGCGCATGGTTGTTCTATTGGATACGACAACAGCCGTTACTCGTGCCGCGCATGCGCAAAGTCGATGCCGCGATAAGCCGTGGTGACGACCCAGATAGCTTAATTACGCCGACCGATCTAAAGGTCGCGATCGCATTTCTTACGGTAACTTTGTTGCTAATAGTTGGCGGCTTCGCCTGGGGTGAACGCGAAGCGCCGATTACAATTCCACTGCGCACCGCAAAGACGAACATGCCCGCTGATAAACCGTTCCCGACATCACATGTCGAGGCAAAAGTGGAGTCGGCAACCTACCGCATCCCCGGCCGCAGTTTTCGGATGCAGTTGGCGGTTGTAAACAACGGTCCTGCAACCTTACAGATCGGCGAGTTTCTGGTCGCCAACGTGCGCTTCATAAACCCCTTGGTAAAAACGGTCACCGCGATCGACGAGCATGATTTGGTCGCGAGCGAGGGCCTGCGCATTGAAAACGGCGCTATTGGTCCAGGCCAGTCTAAGCTGATCGAAGTGTTCGCTGAGGACGCGCTATGGGAGATCCAGCGCCTAACAGGGATGATCAACGATCCTGATAGCATCATCGCGGGCCTGCTTTTCTTCTATGGCGACGACGGAAGTCGAGAAATCGTTGAAATCGTCGGCTCGATGCTGCCGGTATTTGAGTAGACGTACTGCGTAACAACAAACTGACCGCGAAGCGGCACAACCGCTGATTACTGCCCGGCCGTAGACCAGGCCCATAACAGTCGACTATTTATCCATGCGTGTATTCCGCAAACAGCAAGATACCGGCGCCGTAATAGCTACGGCGTTGACAACTGTTCTTCTGAGCATTGTTTCGCTGTGGCCTCACAATGCGTTCGCACATGGTGGTGTCTCGATCGAGGATGATACTTGCATCATGACGATCGGGCCTTACCGTGCTCACTTCAGCGGCTATCAGCCCAAGCTCAGAGCATCAAAAGAATTTTGCGAAGACATCCCCGTCGTTGCCGATGCAATTATTGTGCTCGATTTCATCAGCCTGGCACTGCGTAACATGAACGTGGATTTCCGCATTATTCGTGATGTTAACGATATCGGCGTTTCCGCAACCTTCGCCGACCTCGGCACAGCCGCAGATATAGAAGCCGCAACCGTTATTTACCGCGCCGCTGAGCGCTATGGCAACGGCAACTTTGATGTGAACCTGAGTTTCAACAATGCGGGCTCTTTTATCGGCATCATGACCGCAACCGATCCGCGAACCGGCGAGAATTTTACCTCTGTATTCCCATTCTCTGTCGGCAAATCCGATCTATGGATATGGCTAAAGTGGGTGATCGCGGTATTAGGTCTCGGTGTCGCCGCTTATTTTCTTTCTCCAAAGACGGGGCGAGCACACGTTGAGGTTTCTTGAACG
>JAQCEL010000073.1 GCA_027618655.1 Pseudomonadota bacterium
GGTCGGTTTGTCGGCCTGCCCAGCTGACGCGATGCCCAAAGTGCAACAATTCTGCGATGTCGTATTAACTAAAAATGGCGGTGACGGTTGCGTGCGCGAATTCCTCGATCAATTTTTTCTCTGAGCTCACGGCATCAATTATTGTTCGCGCCTAATCGATAAACGTTCGCGGCCACGTCGTGGAACATCAGCGCTCGTTCTGTCGAACTATAGGGCTCGGCAATACGTTTAAACGCGTTCCACAAGGTACGGTAACTGCAGGAGCGCCGATCGGGCGGAAAGTTCGATTCGAATATCACTCGATCAGGTCCGAAAGTATCAATACACCAGCGGATGTGGTCTCCCCACGAATCGGCAATAACTTTTGAACTCGGCGGCGCCGGGAGTCGGTGCCAGCCGCTGCCATATAAGGTCATGCCGATGCCACCAAGCTTGAGCCTAACGTTAGGCTCCTTGGCGAGCGTTGCGAGATGCTCGCGACAGTACGCCAAAATTTCATCCCGTTTCCCAGCGTACGACCCGATCCCGACTGGCGCGCCGAGGTGATCGAGCACCACGGTTGTACCCGGCACGTCGCGCGCGAATTCGATGAATTCGGGAATTTGCGGATGATAGATCCACGCGTCGTAGCTGAGAGCCATCTCACCTAAGACCTTTGCGCCGTCGACAAAATTCTTATCGCGAAGCAAATGTGGCGGCGGGCTGAGCTGATGATTGACGATGTCATCGTGCGGATCCCAGGCGGTCGCGTGGCGGATCCCCGAAAAGCGTCCACTAGCCGCTTTAACATGCGCGTTGAGTACATCCGTCACGGCGCGACCGCGACGCAGATCCGCGAAGCCGATGATTCCCGTGATCAGAGGTCGACCGAGAATCGCTGCTAGTTGGCGTTCTTGCGCAACAACAAACTCGACCTCGCCGACAGGCGCAAGCTCGCTCGGGCCGTCAGTGCGATAGTCCGAGCCACATTCGACGTACACGGTTTGGACAATGTTATGTCCGTCTCCCACATCAGCCGCCAATTCGGCAGCGTAGTATCGGTCGCCTGTGTGATTCCACAAATGATGATGGGCATCGCAGATGGCTAATTCGGGCCAGATCACTTCCTCGATATTCATCCTGCGCCAGACGGCGAGTTCCTCACTAGTCAGCTTGTTAGCGCCAGACATATCGAACTATCTCCATTATTTAGTGGTCATTTAACGGTTGCTAATGCTCTACCCGTACGACGTGGTGCCCTGGCAGCGAGCTTATCTTTTGCGCTTTCGTTTGTCTCCTCTTAGGCTACAATTGCCAACGAATTCATCGAATTGATGAATGTCATAACAACGCGCCCACGGACGCTTTTCAGGATATCAATTGCACTATGAAGTCATTATTAGTACTCCGTCACGCTGATGCCAAACCAGCAGGTGCAGATGGTATTGATATTACGCGCGCGCTTTCTGATTTGGGCAAACAGCAGTCTGCGGCGCTCGGTCGCCGCATGGCCGACGACGACATTAAACCGGACGCGATATCTTGTTCGGACGCAGTGCGAGCACGCGAAACCGCAGAGCAGGTTGTGGAATATGGCGGATGGACGGCGCCGATTAAGGTGCTTCATCAATTCTATAACGCGTCAGTGGCGGATCTGACCAGGCACATTACGAGCCAGGTTCGCGAGGTGGAGCAGTTATGTATCGTCGCGCATGCACCTGGCGTGGCAGATCTTGTCAGCTGGCTCACGACTCGCTCCGACGACTTGGCGCTGGTATACCCAGCCGGAACGCTCGCCGTTATAGACTTGGACATTGATAGCTGGGCGGAGCTGAAGCCAGGCTGCGGCGCACTGCATTGCTTGTTAGTGCCTTGATTGCCGATTAATTAAACCACCCGAAGCTGTAGAGACTCAGCAACAGAAACTTTTCTTAACAGAAGCACTCGCTTAGACAACGCTCGAATGTGAGTTTGAGGCGGCGTACTATAGTGCCTCTGGCTTACCCTTACCGGCAGCACTTTTCGGAGGCCTTGGCATGTCGTTCCCGCTCGAGGGCACAAAAGTTCTCGACCTAACGCGCGCATTATCCGGACCATTTGCAACGCGGATGTTGTCCGACTTAGGCGCCGACGTCGTCAAAGTAGAGCCCCCGGGCGGCGATCTTACGCGCGCTTACGGCAGCCGTATCGGTAACCTCGCGAGCCACTTTACGCAACACAATGTCGGTAAGCGCAACGTGTGCATTGATCTCAAGGCCGCCGGCGCGGTAGAGCTGATCCTAGCGTTAGCTGACGTGGCGGATATCATCGTCGAGAACTTTCGTCCCGGCGTGATGGCGCGCTTTGGTCTTGACTGGGAAACATTACACGCGCGTAACCCACGGTTAATCATGTTGTCGATTTCTGGGTTCGGCCAAGTTGGACCAGAACGTGACCGGGCAGCGTATGCCCCGGTACTGCATGCGGAAACCGGTCTGATTGATCGATTCGCAGAGTTATCGAACAATCGCGCAGTGGATTTCCCGCTATCCAGTGCAGATACCACGGCTGCCGTTCACGGGGTGATCGGCATTTTGTCGGCCATGGTGATGGCCAATCGCACGGGTGTCGGGCAGCATATCGATTTAGCGATGGTGAACGCACAGTTCTATCACGACGACTTCCTATCCATGGTGCTCAGCGGTGACGTACCCCCTGCCGGGAGCGGGGACGTGTGGAACGTTAAGGGCGGTCGCCTCATCATTGCGACGCCGTTTTTCTACTTGTGGCGCAAGCTCGAAAAACGCGCAGGACTCAAAGATCCAGGCGACGAGGACGGTCGCCGTCAAGTCGTCGCAGATTATTTGGCCGGATTCCCTAGTTGGGAAGCTGTCACCGAGTTACTCGATGAATTTAATCTGGCCTGGGGCAAGGTAAGACCGTGGCGCGAAGCCATTTTTACGAATCCCAGCGTCGGCCCGCGCAGAGTACTCGCAGAAGTTGATGATCGGGTCGGTGGAGTACGGCCAACGACTCAAGCGCCGTATCATTTCAGCGACGCAGAATCCGGTGTTCGCAGGCCCGCGGCTTATCGTGGCGAGCACAATGCTGAGGTGCTTGGCGAGTGGTTGAATCGGTCGCCCGAAGACGTTTCGGCCTTACTAGCGGCTGGCGTGCTGGCTGAGCAAGAGCGGCCCGAATAGCGATCGCGCGTTTTCTACGGATCGCTTTTAACCTTAAATTTTACAGTGAGGCAAGCGAATGAGTAGCTTCGACGTGGTTATCAAAGGCGGCACGGTCATTGACGGTACCGGTGCTCCCGCCCAGCAAGCTGACGTTGGAATCGTCGGCGATAAAATTACCGAGATCGGAAAAATTAGCGCTCGCGCGACCCGGACGATCGACGCTGATGATCGCTTTGTTACCCCAGGATTCGTCGATATTCACAGCCATTTGGACGCGCAGATTGCCTGGGACTCAACGTGTAGCTCCTCGTGTTGGCACGGGGTTACATCAGTTGTGGTCGGTAATTGTGGCGTCACATTCGCGCCGGTATGGCCAAAAGATCACGAGCTGCTCGCTAAACTGATGGAGTCGGTCGAGGACATTCCGGCGCATTCAATCATGTCGGGTCTCGATTGGAATTGGCAATCGTATGGCGAGTACTACGACGCGATGGATCGCTTGCCGAAGGGCATTAATTTCGGTGGCATGGTCGGACATTGCGCGGTGCGATTCTACGCGATGGGCGAGCGCTCTATCGATAGCGAAAACCATCCAAGTGAGGACGAATTGAAGTTGATGGCGAGCACGGTCGATGAGGCCATTGCCGCGGGCGCGCTCGGGTTCTCGAGTTCAAGGGTTCTTGGACACCGAACACCAGACGGGAGACCGGTCCCGGGGACTTTCGCTAAACGAGAGGAACTTTTTGCCTTAGCTGATCCCATGCGTCAGCGCGGACGCGGCATTTTCGAGTGCGTGCCGAGATTTGAAACCGACGACCCGGAGACTTGGCAGAAATCACAACGCGAGATCGATTGGATGGCCGATATTTCTCGCACCACTGGCAGACCCGTGACGTTCGCGTTCTTTCAATTTCCGCACTTGCCGATGCAGTACCGAAAGATCATGGAATTCGCAGCTGCGAGTAACGCAGCTGGCGCAAATCTGCGCCCGCAGACGACTGCGCGTGGGATCGGCGTACTTTTCGGCCCGCATATTCGCAGTCCGTTTGACCGAAATGATGCATGGCGCGCGATGCGAACGCTATCTGTGGCGGAGAAACTCGCCGTGTATGCGGATCCCGACCGACGTACACAGCTAATCGCAGAAGCGCGAGCGAACGGTCCGAATGAGACGGAACTCGCGCATCTGTATCTCATTGATGGACCTGTACCGGATTATCAACCTGATCCCAATAAGGCATTGCCAGCGATCGCGAAGCGTCGCGGGATCACGATGGCCGAAGCGTACATGGACTTGATGCTCGAATCACAAGGACGCTCGTTCATTAACCATCCGATCTTAAACCCGGATTTCTCCGCGGTTGAAGAGATGTTGTTAGATCCGATGGTGGCGCTCGGCTTAGCCGATTCTGGCGCGCACGTGGGTCAGATAATGGATGCTAGCCAACCAACTTGGTTTCTAACCCATTGGGTTCGCGAACGCGGTTTGTTCGGCATCGAGGATGCGATCCGACGATTGACGTCTGATACTGCGGAGCTGTTTGGCATTGAAGGGCGCGGTGTGCTGAAACCAGGCGCATTCGCTGATGTTAACGTGCTTGATCTGCCCGGCATGAGCCTTGGGGTGCCGGATTACGCCAACGATTTTCCGGGCGGCGCGGGGCGGTTAATTCAACGCGCAACAGGTTACGACTACACTTTAGTCAACGGCCAAGTATTCATGGAATCGGGTGAGCATACCGGCGCGCTTAGCGGCGCGTTATTGCGTAGCGGACCCGATTTACGCTGAGACAAGCCCACGCACATAGAGTAGGGAGTTCGACATGCACGACTTAGTTATTCGAAATGCACAGATTATTGACGGCACAGGTGCGCCTGGATTTGCCGGTGACGTCGCAGTAGCTGATGGACGGATCATTGCCGTGGTGAGAGCCGAGCAGGGTGGTATTACGGCCAAAGCCAAGCGCGTAATCGACGCGACTGGGCGGCTGTTGACCCCAGGCTTTGTTGATATTCACACCCACTATGACGGTCAAGTATGTTGGGACAAAGAAGTGACACCGAGTTGTTGGCATGGCGTAACGACCGTTGTCATGGGGAATTGCGGCGTTGGTTTTGCACCCGTGCGTGCCGGCACTGAGAATGCGCTTGTCGAGTTGATGGAAAGCGTCGAGGACATTCCCGGCACCGCCCTGCATGAAGGCATTCCCTGGAATTGGGAGAGCTTTGGCGAATATCTCGAGAGCATCGACACGCCATACAGCCTGGACGTGGGTGCGCAAGTACCGCATGTCGCCGTTCGACACTATGTGATGGGCGAACGCTGCTACGGCGATGCGACTGAAGATGATAAGGCCGCGATGGCGCAGCTCACCAAGCAAGCACTACAAGACGGCGCGCTGGGCTTTTCTACGTCGCGTTTTTACGGCCACTTGGATAAACAGGGAAATCTTGTACCAGGGACTCACGCTGCTGCTGATGAGATGTTAGCGATTGGCGCGGCGCTAGCCGATATCGACCACGGCACGATCGAGATAATTTCGGACCGTTTAAACGATCAAGAAGAACAAGACTGGATCGAGAACTTGGCGCGACAAACCGGTCGTCCAGTGACGATATTGGTGAGTTCCAACGTCGGCCCCGGAATTTGGGATTTCGCCGACCGACTGAACGCCGACGGCATCCAGCTGCGTCCACAAATTGGCGCGCGACCCGCATCGATTCTTATGAGCCTCGAAGGCACGGTAAATCCAATGCGTCAGTTTCCGGCGTACAGTGAAATTAAAGGACTACCCCTAGCCGAACGGCGCCAACGTTTGCTCGATCCGGAATTCAGAGCCAAGGTGATGCGCGATATTCCGAAGGTTGCGCGCTTTGGTGATACGCAAAAAATGATCACGAGCTGGGACGCGATGTATGTGTTGCCGCGAAGCTTGAGCTACGAGCCAGACTACGAAGAATCAATCGCGGGTATTGCCGAGGCCAAAGGCATCCATGTTCGCGAAGCGTTGATGGACGCGATGGCAGACGGTCGGCCCATTCTCTACCTCATTGGGCATTACCCAGGACATTTAGAGAAACAACGCAGCGGCATTGCTCATCAGCATTCTGTGTTCGGATTATCGGATGGTGGGGCGCATTGCGGCGTTTTGTGCGACGCGAGTATGCCGACTTACATGCTTGCTTATATGAGTCGCGATCGAACGAAGGGAGAGAAGTTTTCACTCGAGTTTACAATCCACAAAATGACCGAGGATACCGCCAAGGTTTACGGTCTATATGATCGCGGTGTTATTGCGGTCGGCTACAAGGCTGATTTGAATATTATTGATTTCGAGACGTTCGCCTTGAGCGACCCAGAAATGGTCTACGATCTGCCCGCCGGTGGCAAACGGTTGATCCAAAAAGCGACGGGTTACGTCGCGACGATCTGCAACGGCGAAGTGACTTACGAAAACGGGGTGCACACTGGTGCGAAGCCCGGACGTCTCGTTCGTGGCGGCGCACTGCAGACCGCCAGCACCGCGTAGTGTGAGCGCCGGCCCCTCGGCGAATTGCCACATCGGAATAAAAAATCACTCAGCATCGGCTGAGTGATTCTGATCTTAATTACGCGACCTCATCGAGAATGCGGATCTGTCCGCTGTCGCCGTTTACCGAAATCAGCGCGCCATCATCGATTAACTGAATCGCATTGCGTAATTGCACAGCTGGTAGACCGTATTCGCGTGATAAACACGCGCCGTGGGCAAGCATGCCACCAGTTTCCAAGACGAGTCCTTTGACTAACGGAAAGACCGGCATCCAACCCGGATCCGTACTGTTGCAGATCAGAATGTCATCTTTTTCTACGCGGCCGATTTCGGACATGTTAAGGACTACTCGCGCACGTCCCGTCACTTCACCGCGACTCGTGCCAACGCCCCCTAACACCCCGTCAACGAGTTCGACTTGGTCGCTATTGCTATCAAGGTTGATCGGCATGCCGTGTTGCAGATAAGTCTGGGTAAATTCTTCGCGCGCGTTGCGACGATTAAACACAATCCGACGTGCATTAGCTTTCGCTTGGCTCAACGTTCGTGACCCGCGGCCGTCAAACAGCTCATAGAGTTCGTGTTGCGCGAGGAAATAAAAATCGTCTTCGGTATCGAGTAGGCCGCGGTTGAATAGGCGGCGCCCAAGCTCACTAAAACAGTGCTTCTTCTGTAAGGTCATGCGATCGAGGAAATGGCGTTCGTCGTCACGGAATTTCAAGAATCGATGGTTGTAGGCCAGCACTGCTTTAAAAACTTCTGCTTTCAATCCGCCGAGTGGCTGCGAGGCTAAGTTACTCAGCACTTCATTCGTAGCAGCTAGTCGGCGCTCGAGCAAGCGGGCCTCAAGATTCTCGGGTCGACTCGATTCGCCAGCATTCTCCAGTGCGCGAAACGCTTGGTAATCGATTTGTGGATCTTCAACGCGACGCTTGTAATAGATATCTCGATCCTGATGCCCTCGATGCCCATGCGCAACAAGAAAAGCTGCATATTTTTCGAGAAATTTCCGACCTTCTTTGAAAGTTTCTAATGCGCTAAAGAACGCGGCATTTTTGTGCTGATGAAGGCAAGCAGTTAATTCCTCGGATTGCCGGATTTCATCGGCGAGATGCCACAGGTCGTGGGTTTCGATCACTAGTGCGGTGTCTGGGATCCCGGCGATTAAGTCTTGGAATACCGCCGGGGCGTCGCTGTCATACCATTTTGTGAGGAGTACGTTTAGCAGACCTAATGCGCCCGGGGCGATCCACGAGAATCCCGGCCACAGGGTTTCGAAAAATCCTTCGACCATTTTAGTACTTTGATCACAGTGTTTTTTCAACGCGGCATCCGATGATCGTCGTAGCGCGTCATCGCTCGGGCCGTTCGCTTCTTCGATTTTTCCGTCAATCCAGGAATACGTGTTTTTGAACCAACCGGTTAAACCGTGCTTAGGTTCCAACACATGGAGTCGCGCCCACATTTGTGCGATGTCGATGAGACTTGTCTCATCGCGCGCGTAATCAGCCTGCATGGCTGGCGGAATATTCGTTAAGTCGCGTAAGGCGGACGGCCACATCAGCTTCTGCCATATTTTTTCTGCATCGACATTGAAGTACATCGTCGCGCGGCGGTATTTAAACCATCGGACGTTGGTGATCTCGTCGAACCCGTAGAGCTTCGCAAAGTACGTCCAATTATTCTCACATTCTCTAGCGCGCAATGACGAGAATAGCGGGGTGATGCCGTCGGTTAGAAATTGCTCGCACCACGTATAAGCCCAAATCGTATCTTCGTTTTCAGGTGCCGTGTGCCATGCATCGACGTCTTCGTCCCAAGTAAATTCAACGCCGGTAATTGGTCGCGATTGCAGCAAATATAATTCTCCGCCAGCCAGCGCCCACTCAAGATCTTGCGGAATGCCCGCATAGAATCGGATGATGCTGTGAACCATTCCCGCCAGTGCCACCGCCTTCTCGGCTGACAGTGACAGCGCTTCACGCAAACTTAAAGGAACGTCTTTGGTGAGCGTACCGATGCCATCAGGAGACCGCACGACCTGGACTTCTTTGTCACCAATGCTGTACTGTTTGACGCTTAAGGTTTCTAGCGACACGACATACTCGTCCGGGGTCAAAATTCCGGACACGATGCCTTCGCCAAGTCCCCAACTCGCGTTGATCACAATTTCATCCGTGCGCGCGGTAAGTGGATTGGCCGTGAACATCACACCAGAGACTTCTGATTCGATCATCCGCTGCACGATCACCGCAATCTGCGCGGTATCATGATCAAAACCGCCGCGTTCACGGTATGCCGTGGCACGTGCCGTCCACATCGAAGCCCAGCAGCGGCGGATCGCATCGATCAATGGTTCAACACCGCGGATGTCTAGGTAAGTATCGTGCAAGCCGGCAAACGATGCGCCGGCAAGATCTTCGGCAGTACCGGACGAACGCACTGCGACGTAGGTATCAGGCCCAAGTTCCGCATAATTCTTCTTGATCAGTTCGGCGAGATCGTGCGGTAATTCATACGATTCTATGAGCTTGCGGATCTTTGCAGTCGTGCGCTCCAGGGCCACGGCGTCATCATAGTTGGCCGACCTTAGATGTTGTTGGATCTGCGTATTCAAATCGTGCGCTGCGAAGAACGCTGCTTGTGCGCTCGTTGCGATGGTGAATCCGGGAGGAACTTGGAAACCTGCTTGAGTCATCCGCGCCAGGCTTGCCGCTTTACCGCCAACGATGGCCGCATCGGTTGCCTGACCGTCGCCGAACTGAATAATCATCATGAAATCACCTTCTGTTATCGGCTTAAGACACAGAGAAAAGCGACACCCTAGATTTGGCGTTGCAACTTAGGTGTTCGGGTTGCGCCAGGTGGATTTGCTTTCTTCTCCGGAAAGCGCATCAGGCATCGCTGGTCCAGAGTATAAAACGAAGTCGGGGCAAACTTCATTAGTTGAAACTCAAGGCATATCGAGATCCACCATGACTGGATTTCGAATGCGTGGGTATTCGCGAATCACCTAGATGCACAAACACATTGCAATCGAATAATTCCACGCGAATCGCACGCCAATATGATTAACGATGCCGTGCGAGTTTACGCGCTGATCCGCGTTGCCGGGAGTGACTCGAGCACTCTCGGCACGCTCCTCGTAAACAATGGAACCTTATGCCAGAAGCCCTTTTTTTCGCGACCAGTCGACGACAGTTTCGATGCAGCGCGCCATGTGCTCGGGTTGACCCGCGTAGTAGTGCGTCGCCCCGTGGATACTCACGAGTTGCTTATCCGCCGTCGCAAGCGCTGCATAAATGATCGGATTGTGGGTAGCAGGGACTGCGTCGTCAGCTTGGTTCTCGATTTGTAAGACGGGCGTATGTTTAATGCGACGGGCACCATCGACTCCTTTCGCTTGCGATCGGTCGTATGACCATTGTGATAACCAAGATCGAAGCGACGTACAACGCGCGAGGCCAGCCGGTGCTGAGTTAGCTACACGGGGGTCACCCAAATACGTCCAATTAGGTTTGCGGCCGTTGGGGTCAATGCTTGGGTCGATCCAGCGCACGTCACACATTGTGCGTTGAACGATAAACGCGCGTTCAATTTCGCCATCGTCGCGCTTAGCGAATCTAGCGAGCAATTCGTCGACCCATGCGGTGATGCGACGATTACGGGCAATTTGTGCGGCACGAAAATGTTGCACGAATTCAGCGCTAAACGGCGGGCGGTGTGGGCAATCCGAACTATAGATATCGAGTTCTTGATCGCGTGAATCGGGATCGAATTCATTCGTGATGGATGGATCAAGCCATTGTGTCAATGTTTCGGCGCGGCTGAGGTGGGCCGCGATGAAAATCACACCGTCAGCGGGTTGCAACTGCGCTGCGACTAGGTCGTATTCATCGCCGGCCGGTGTGTGAGTGATTGACGGTGCTTCCGCTTGGCTTTGATAAGACAGCGACAACGATCCGCCTCCCGACCATCCCACTAATATCACCTTTGCATAGCCCAGTGTCTCGCGCGCGTAGCGAACGTATTGTCCGAGATCCGCAATAACCTTTTCCATGATTAACGCAGTGTCATTCTTCGGGTAACGACTGGCGGCGCAAATGACATGCATGCCCGCGTCCGCCAACGCTTGCGGCATCGGTAACATCTGCAGCGTGGCCGACGGATGCATGAACAAATAGACCGTCTCGGAGTGCGTCGCGGGTAGCAGGCGTTGGCCTTCCAAGGTCACCATGCCCTGCGACCCTGAGAACCCGTAGGTCTCGACGTATTTTGTCGTTTCTGCAAACCGAATGACGATCGGCTGGCGCTCCCAAAGGACATTTTCAGCAGGACTCATATTGCATAGTCTCACGTTGGTGATGGTTTAGGCTCCGGCCTAACCCTAGCACCTGGGGTTCGCGAAATTCAATAAATTCGTCACCACCACGGGTATCGGCGTGCGTTCGGTCGTGTTTAAGATTCTGCCGAAGTCGCCGCTAAACAGATCAACTGGCGCTATAAGAAATGACCAGGGAACGAAGGAATAGGAAACATGCCATTAGATCACAACCGATTCTTGCTGCAGTACGACAGACTTCGTCGCGAAATAAACCGCGAAATAATGGGTCCTGCGTTTGAGTCACTTGAACGAAAGGAACTCGAACCCTTACTGCGTCTAGTCGCTACAGCGCGTTGCGCCTACATCAAGGAACTACTAACGATTGCCGCGCATCACGGCAACACGGGTGCTAGCCGAGAGCAGTTATCGGCCTTGCGTGAAAAACGTGAAACGTTCGAGGATTTGGTCGCAGCAGCGAACGCCCTTGAAACCATAATCGAACGGGGCTATCTCGACGTTGAATCGATCTAAATCGCCGCCGTTCGACCACGCGACTCGTAGCCGTGCCGGCTGCCCGTGCACGACCTTGAGTGCCTTGTCGAAACGAGAATGCTGCGTCTGAATTGGTGAGGCTTACTCGCCGGCGAGGAAGAACACGCTATCGAGTCCTTGTTCACGTGTCGGAATGAGTGCTTGATATTCGGGAGAGTCATACCATTTTTTTGCCGCCGCTTTATCCGCAAATTTGATCACCACGCAGATATTGTGATCACTCGCGCCGCTCAGTATTTCCGACGGGCCTCGACAAATTACTTCACCACCGAATTTCACGACGACGGGGCTGGCCGCAGCACCATACTCTTTCATCTTATCGCCGTCAGTGACATGGCCGTGGACAATTACGTATCCGCTCATTGTGAGTTCTCCAAAAAAATACTCAGGGTTTGAATTACATCCGAGGATGCGCGACGTGCACATTCTATTGGCATAGGAAATTTCTCGCTACGGCTGAAAACGGATCTGTCATTCGTCTAGCCACATGAGTCTGATTACCGTAGAGTTTGGACTCACGATCCCCGAGCGCGGAGCAGCCCATGTCCTTACACTTACGTCAAATTGCGTTTGTTGCCGCAAAATTGCGACCAGTTGTGGAAGACTTGCGCGCAATACTCGGGCTTGAAGTCTGCTTCCTGGACGAAGCAGTCGGCGTATTCGGCCTCGAAAATTCACTACTGCCTGTGGGATCGAATTTCATTGAGGTCGTTGCACCGATCAGATCCGGAACTGCTGGTGAGCGCTATCTGAAAAGGCGCAAAGGGGATGGCGGTTACATGGTGATCACCCAGGCTGATGGATCTGATGATCAACTAGCACACCGAGCACGTGCCGAACAATTAGGCATTCGTATTGCGTGGGACCACGTACACGAAAGCGGCCGCTTCATGCAATTGCATCCAGGCGATACGGGCGGCGCGTTTTTTGAAATCGATTATGCCTTTGCTAATGACCCGCTTGGCGATTGGCCTCCCGCCGGCGGCAGCGGTTGGGAGAAGTTTGTCCGCAACGATATCGTGCACGCAATGACAGCGGTTGAGTTGCAATCTAGCGATCCAACGACGCTTGCCAGACGCTGGTCCGCAATCGCCGCCACAGAACTGGGCTACGCTAGCGACCGAGGAATCGTGCTGCCGCTGAAAAATGCGGAACTTAGATTTGTTGAAGCGCTGGACGGTCGCGGCGAAGGCCTGAGTGCGGTCGATTTAGAAGTTAGCGATGTTAAATCGGTGTTGAGCAATGCGGCAAAGCGCGATGCCGTCAGCGGAGAAACACAAATAACGATCGGCGGCGTGCGTCTAAATTTGTATACGAAATAGTATTTCGTATTCGCGCGTGGGCAAAACGAGTTGTTTTAGGCGCGAGGGAAATGTCCGAATTAGCCGTTAAGTTCTGCCCCGTAGCGGACTAGAAGAACGCAACGACTCTTACCTCGATGCTTTTGCGCGGCGGCGCACCTGCTGGCACTGAGGGATCAAGAAAACCGGTATGTGGCACCGTCATCTGACGTTCGGAATCGAAATTCGTGATCATCAATACGTCGTTACCGACCATATGGCGATAGTAATACCAGCGATGATTTTGATTGAACGTGATGTTATAGATTTCACCCATCCGATCGTCGTAGATCAAATCCGTCGCGACGAGATCGTTAGCAGCGACTGATGCGGCGTCGCACACGCACAGTGCGTCGTTGTGTACTGGTCCATCTATGGCACGCCACAGATTGATAAACGTGTAACGGCGCGCTAGACGGCTTGTCGCTTCTTCTTTTGGCAATAAATCCCGAATGCGTTGGCGCGCGGAATTCGTCGTGTAATCCGCGTGGGCGAAAGTTGCAGGCGGGAATGCGCCGGTCTTACGACGGTCGTCCTTCGACGCGCTGCGTAAATTGTAATCGAAGGCCAACACTTTTTGCGCGCCGGTCGTGTTTTGGACGAACTGTTCGATTTCGCGGTAATAAATTTCTAACACGTCCTTGGCAACGTAGAAGTCTGCGACTTGGGTCGGTACTTGGCGGAGGCAGAAACCCTGATCGGCTAGCGTTATTGACGAGCTAAGCGTTCGGGCGTCGCGTACGGTGAGTGGGCGAGCTTCAAATTGCCAGTTGAATTCGGGCATACCGTCGGGTGGTTTGCACAAGTAGCGCGCGGGTCTAGGCGCCATGGCCATCATGTAGTTGATGCTCGCTGGTCGATCGCCCGAATTATCTGTCAGCGCGGCCTGTAGGTCGTTTGCCATAATGTCTGTGTCCTGTATTTTCCTGCACGCAATAGCGCGCGACGGGCAGTTTACTGGTTAGTTCTCGGCACGGTCTACAGAGACGCGGATTGTGAGCGACACCCGAGGGCGCATTAACTAGATATTTAGCGCACTGAATGACAGCGCCTGAATATCCTAGCGAACGCACAATCTGGAGGACCCTGGCAAAGCCATCAGTGTCGCACCGGCTAATGTCGAATTCGAAACATCAGCACCCCGACAACCATTACGGCCATGCCAATCAACTCTATGCGCGAGATCTTCTCGTTAAAATATAACCACGATATCGCTACCGTGAATACTGCTTCGATTTGCCCAACAGCGCGTACATACGACGCGTTTTGAATCGCGAACGCCGTAAACCAGCCGACTGAACCGAGCGCGCTAGTCAAGCCAATGAAACTGATAATACGGCGGTTCGGCCATAGTTGACCGAAAATTATCGGCTGTTTCACGGCTAACCATAGTCCGAGGAACAGCGTCTGCATGGCGGACGTTAACGCGACGGTCCAGACCCCACGCCACAAAAAGCCGCCGGGCTTTAAGATGAGCGTCGCTTCACGAAAGAATAAATAAGACAGCGTGAACATGAACGCGCAAAGCAGGGCGATTTGAGTCGCGGGTCCAAATATAGCGACTTTTAGCGATCCTGTGCTGCTGCGTAAATCCCTGACCTTGAGTTTACCCAGCAGCATGAGCAGCACACCAAGAAAAACGATCGACAATGCGATCCAACCCGTGACGGACAGTGTTTCGGAAAAAAATGCCGTGCCGATGAATGCTGTCATTAGAATGTCGGTTTTGATCAGCATCGTGCCGACCGCGAAACTCTTTAAAGTAAACATGCGGATCAGCAGTGCCGTGGCGAGAACTTGAGTCAATGCACCTGCGAAAGTGAAACCCACGAACGCACGCGAGAAGTGCGGTACACCACCGCCGTCGAAATATAGAACAGCGCAGACAATGATCACGATGAACGGTAAACCCGCGAGCGAGCGCACGTAGGTTGTGCCCATTGTCGACATCGATTGATTGAGAGTTTTTTGTGCCGCTGTTCGAACCGCCTGCATGAGGGCAGCAAAAATGCTCAAAGGGATCCAAACTAATTCCATCTAAGTCCTTCTTCTGAATAGCAACTCACTTGCGAACCGGCTCGTCACGTCGAGCAGACCGAATTGGGTGCCCGTAGGCCGTGATTGCGTCCCGCGCTAGGGACGCTGCTGGGGTCGAATGACGATTTCCGTTGGACAGCAGGTTGGCGATGCGGCCAAAACGAACGCGACAGTTTCTGCGATGTCTTCGGCGCGAATCATGTTAGACGGGTTCTTGCCTATGCCAGCCGTCATCTCGGTATCGACGAAACCGGGCATGATAGTGGAAACCTTAATGCCGAAATCACGAACATCCTCGTACAGACAGCCGCTAAAACCATTGATCGCGTGTTTTGTTGCTGAGTATATCGCGTCACCGGCATTCGTATGCCGGCCACTGAGGGAGGAAATATTAATGATCGCTCCCTGTCTCCGTTCGATCATTGCCGGGAGGACTCCACGACAAAGCACCATCATGGCATTGAAATTAGTATTCATTACGGATTGCCAGCAGGTGATATCAGCGTCGGCTACACTTCCATAGGAAGACGTACCGGCGTTGTTGATCAGTACGTCAACGCGCCCAAGTTTCTGCCCGGCAACCGCAATGGCTTCGTTCAGATATCCCGGATCTTCTAAGTCACCAGCGTGACATATAACTTCGCCACCGTTTTTACGACAATCGTTCGCCACAGACTCGAGTCCGGCGGTGTCGCGACCTAATAGAAAAAGGCTGTAATTCAACGTCGCTAATCGGATCGCTATTGCTTTCCCGATCCCGCGACTCGCGCCGCTGATGACGGCAACTTTTATTTCGTTGGTGGCATCTGATTCTTCGCGGTTCATCGTCATTAATTCACTCTGGAGCGTGTGTCGATTCTACCCGGGGAGGGATCGCTTTGTCCGCTTTCAGGCGCGACAAACGATGGGTTGGCGACGGATGAGACCAAGTATTAGTCGACGAAATCCGTATACTGCACGCATGCAAAAACTCATTCACGACTTAAGCGTGACTAAGCCGGATTATCATGGCGGCTCGATCGTGAACTTAATGCGTGTCATCGGCGACGTCTGTGGTGCGTCACCCGGTCGTTCACCGTATGTCCCGTTACCAGAAATTGAAGAACGCCTGCGTAATGCCAAACGCATAGTCCTGCTCGTCATCGACGGCCTAGGGCTTGAACTATTGCGTCATATTGGTCGCGATACGATTTTCGAGCAATGTCTTGTTAGAAGTCTGACATCGGTATATCCGCCGACCACAGCTAGCGCAGTGACGACCTACATGACTGGCCTCGCACCTCAGCAACACGGCTTAACTGGCTGGTTTATGCACTTTCGGCGCCTCGGAGCCGTCACCGCTGTGCTACCGTTTGTGCCGCGCTTTGGTTCCGACTCCTTATGTCGCTCGGGCGTAGAAATTGGCTCATTGATAGATTGTCCGAATTTTTTCGACGCAATTACGTGTCCCTCATTGGCGGTCCTGCCGGGTTCTATTTGTGATTCCGATTTCAGCCGACTTCTCGGCGGGCGCTCGCGCCGTGTTGGATACGAATCGCTCGAGGAATTCGCGACGACACTTACTTCGGTGTGCAATGGGCAGACGGACACCGGATTTGTCTATGCGTATTGGTCCGAATTGGATCGTCTATGCCACATGCACGGTCCATCGAGCGGCACTGTCGCGACTCATTTGCGGGATTTAGACGCAGCACTTGCGCCCGTGCTTGAGGCTTGTGCGGATAGCGGGACGGTGTTAATTGCCACCGCCGACCACGGTTTTATTGATAGTGGACCGGCCGAGCGGATCGACATGGATGATCATCCCCAATTGCAGGACATGCTGAGTTTGCCGCTCTGCGGCGAACCACGCACGGCGTACTGCTATGTTCGTTCAAGTTGCAGTGCGGCTTTTACGAATTATGTAGAAAATGAACTGACGGACAAGGCGAGGATCGTGCCAAGCGCTCAGCTCATCGAAGAAGGTTGGTTTGGTCTTGGCGCGCCGCATCGTGAATTGCTCGCCAGGATCGGCGATTTCACCTTGCAGATGAAGGAGCGATATACGATTGGCGATTGCGTGGCAGGTGAGCGTCGCCATCGGATGGAAGGCGTGCATGGGGGAACGTCTGCCGCGGAGATGGTTGTGCCATTGGTGATTGCGGGTCCTTAAATACGCATGGCGAGCTTAACAAACTTGTGGCGCGGGTTCGTTCGTGTCGCGACTCACCGGTTTGTTGGCATGTTCGTCGCGGATTTGACGCATCAGATCGGTTGTTGACGGCGAATGGTGCCTTATTTTGCATATTGTTTTCCCTTAACCCAACCGCCACAATTTTAGCCCCGGATTCGGATCCGTAACTCCGATGAAAATCGTTTGCCGCAAATAATCAGCGCATCGAGAGCAAATTCTATCCATGAACGCTGAGCCGAAGTTTTTTTACGGATGGACGATCGTCGGCGTGACCTTTTTGATCCTGTTCGCCTGTTTCGGTGTTATCTATTCATTCGGGGCGTTCTTTTTGGTACTCGGCGACGAGTTCGGCGTTGGGCGAGCCGCGGTTTCGAGCGTGTTTTCATACGCGGTATTTGCTTTGTTTACGAGCGGCGCTTTGAGCGGCGTTATCGCTGATCGAACCGGCCCAAAAATAATCATGAGCGTTGGGGTCTGCGCAATTGTCGCGGGACTGCTAGGAGCAGCGAACGCTAATAAGTTATGGCAACTTAACCTGTGTTTCACGCTCGGTGTCGGTGTCGGTATTGGCTTTGTGTACATTCCCGCAATAAGCACCGTACAACGTTGGTTCATCCGGCGTCGCGGACTCGCCTCCGGTTTTGCTGTAACCGGTATCGGTGTTGGGACACTGGTGATGCCAATTGTCGCTGCGGTTTTACTTGAATCCTTGCCATGGCGAATAGTTTTCGAGCTCATGGCAGCAGCGGTCGCAATCGCAGGCTTAGTTGCGGTCGTGCTAATCGAAGCTGATCCTAAAGGGCGCGGTCTGCAGCCTGATGGCGCCACGTTTGCCCTGAATCAAGCGCCATTACCGGCAGGTAACTTGAGCTTGAAATCCATACTTCGTTCGCGAATTTTTAGCCAGTTTTATTTGGCGCAGGCGATATTGTCGGTGCCGATATTTGTGCCATTTGTGCATCTCGTTCCGTTTGCTGAAGACCTCGGTATATCGCGCACCCAGGCAGTGAGCGTACTCGGGCTGATCGGTCTTGGCAGCACTTTAGGCAGGTTCGCGATTGGTGGCCTCGCCGATCGGATTGGTCGGCGTCACGCTTTAGTGATTGCCTTGCTAGGCATCGGGCTATCCTATGGGATCTGGTTTGCTGCCGATCAATACTCGGACCTAATCATTTTCTCTGTTTGGTTTGGCGTCTGTTACGGCGCCTATGTGGCACTCATGCCAGCGTTGCTTGCCGATTACTACGCCGGACCGAAGCTCAGCTCTGTGATTGGGACTCAATATACCGCCAGCGCGCTCGGCAGCATTATCGGACCGGTCGCGACTGGTTACTTGTTTGATAAATATGGCAGCTATACGGCTGCACTGATCGGCAGTGGGTTCTGCGCGCTGCTGTCTTTCTATCTAGTCCTCGCTTTGCCAACCCCGGTAGGCGGCGCTGGGACGGGCTAACTCGATACGTCGTCCCTTTTGTAAATACCGCGTTTCGGTGCCGCAAATACGCGTCGAACCATGGGTGCGAACAGCGCTAGATCGAGTTTTGGTTTGCTGGAATCGAAGGCAGGGTTGTCGTATTTCGCGATGAACACCTCGGTTAAGTCGTAATGATCGGAATCTCTATAGCCATCGCGCATGTTGCGGTCGAGCCCGATGTGATGGAAAAAATTGTAGCCTTGGAAGATGCCGTGATGTTTCACCATCCAGTGATGGGCTGGTGAGACGAAGGGTTCAATTATTGCGGCCGCGACGTCTGGATGATTTGTGCTACCCAGCGTATCGCCCATGTCGTGGAGCAGCGCGCAAACTACGTACTCATCATCCTCACCGCCGGCCGCCGCTAACTCCGCCGTTTGCAGACTGTGTTGCAGGCGGTCTACGGGAAAGCCACCGTAGTCGCCACCAAGCAGGCTTAGATGAGCGAGGATTCTTTCCGGTAGCTTGGCAACGAATTTACGCTGCTCGGCGACAATCATGTCCCAATCTTCTTTCGTGCCGTCGGACAGTGCGCTAAATCGGGGTTTTGCAGCCATGGATCGAGTTCCTATTGAAATCTTGGGTGCCAAGAATAAATTAGCCACGCGAATAAATCGAATCCAGCTTGCTTAGCGCCGCATCGACAAGGGCTATCGATGAGCGTTCACCAGGCCCCTGTCGCGCGACGTTAACGTCCCGGTGTGTTGCGTGCCGATGGAAATTCGTCAATGCCGAGTTTCCGACGGTAATCACCACTGTCGACTAAAAAGAA
>JAQCEL010000074.1 GCA_027618655.1 Pseudomonadota bacterium
CTTTACTATGCACATGTCGGCGGCGTCTCCAGCACGCTGGCGGACCTGAACAGCGAATACACCGGCATAGTGGTTCCTATTACGTGGCGCGGAGAGTTTGTTATTAATGGTGAACTCGTAACGCCCTCGTCCGTCTACCTTCCGGCGGATGAGACCCTGTTTCAAGCTCATGGCAATGAACGGACGACCTTGGCGGCTGCGCTACCCCGGCAGAGTTTTGTTGCTACCGTGGCGGCGCTCAGTGGCGTCACTCCGGATGATGTGCGGCTCGCTGGGGGCGGCCTCGAATTAGCGCCCGCCGTCATGGCAAGCGCACGCCGTTCGCTGAAAGAGCTGTTCAAGCAATACGCCGACTCGGCCCATCAAAGACCGTCACCTGCGTGCTCAGCGGAACAGCTTACCTGCCAGACAGTACAAATACTTACCGAGCTTTATCTGCAAGCGCGACCGGCAAAGCTACCAAGGATTCGCACCGTTACGAGGATGGGAAGGATCGTGCGCGATGCGGAGGAATGCTTTGCGGCAGCACAAGCCGGGCCAGTATCGCTTGCGGATCTGTGTGTCGCCGCCGGCGTCAGTCAGGTCGCGCTTTATCATGCTTTTATGGTTATGTGCGGCTCATCGCCGATCGCCTATTTCAAGAAACGGCGCCTCACTGATGCCAGACAGGCACTTCTGCGCAGTGGGCCGGACATGGGCCTCGTAAAACGCGCCGCTCTCGGAGCAGGACTCACACACCTGGGTCGATTCTCTAAGGAATATCACCAATTGTTCGGCGAGTTGCCGACGACCACGCTCAACCTGCCTTCGAACTAATTCCGGCTTCGCCAACTCCGCTTGGAACTTGCGAGAGCTTTAAGAATTCAACACCAACGTAAGGCACAGGTCGGTTTGCGGTTGGCGAGTCGCCGCCGTATATTCGAAGCTCGAAGCTGATCATTGCCGCTACTTTCAGCGAGGCAATCAGCCACTCCGGATCCGGGAGCGACATCCGTGAGAAGTTTGCCAAGCCTTGATTCACTTTCACAGGATCCACGCGTACTCGTGCCAAGCGCGCCGACATAGTCAGTGACCTATTCAATGCTCGGCAGCCGGAAAAAAAGGAATCGGATCATCGGGATAATCGTTGCGGTTTTCTATATCACTGGCATGGTTCTCGCTGTGCAGGCGGTGATGACCGCGCGTACGGCACAGGGCGCAATCGCCTGGTCCGTATCACTGGTTACATTTCCCTTCGTATCGGTGCCGGCTTACCTCGTTTTCGGGCGTAGCAAGTTCGAGGGATTTGCAGAAGCCTACGAAGAACAATCCGATGAAATCGACCGGGTCAACCGGGAGTTTCGTGAGAATCTAAAACCCTGGAATGTCGTACACGACGGCCGTCCCTCTGTGTACCAGGCAGTGCGCAAGTTCTCGGCGCTGGAGCTCACGGCCGGCAACAGTGCCGAGTTGCTGATCAATGGTGACGCAACATTCGACAGCATCCTCGAAGGCATCAGCAAGGCTCAGGATTACATCCTGTTTCAGTTTTACATGATCCACGACGACGAGCTCGGTCGCCGTGTGCAACAGGCGCTGATTGAGCGCGCGAAAACCGGTGTCCGCGTTTACGTGCTGTATGACGAGATCGGTAGTAGCGGCCTGCCGCGGAGTTACGTCGAGGAACTCGAGCAGTCCGGCGTCCAGGTGAGTTCTTTCAAACCGACCCAGGGCTCAAGCAACCGTTTCCAGCTCAATTTCCGCAATCATCGCAAGATGGTGGTCGTCGATGGCTTTACCGGGTGGGTTGGTGGCCTTAATGTCGGCGACGAGTACCTGGGCCTCGATCCCGATTTCAGCCCCTGGCGTGACACACACGTCAAGCTCGACGGTCCGGTCGTCACGCAGATGCAGGGAGTCATACTGACCGACTGGTACTGGGCGACGCGCGAACTGCCGAATTTGAACTGGGAACCGAAAGCCGCAGATAGCGGCGATGTCAACGCGATGATCGTGCCGTTCGCACCGACACAGCGTTTTGAAACGGCGAAGCTGTTTTTCGTTTCTGCGCTGCAATCCGCAAACAAGAGGATCTGGTTGTCCGCACCGTATTTTGTCCCGGATCCAGCGGTCATGACTGCGCTGGAACTCGCTGCGCTGAGGGGCGTTGACGTGCGAATCATCACAACCGGCAAGCCCGACAGCTGGCCGGTATTTCTCGCGGCCTTTCATTACATGAACGAACTGCGCGACCTCGGTATCCGCTTTTATGCCTACGAGCCTGGGTTCCTGCACGAGAAGGTCTCGTTGATTGACGATACGGTTTCGACGGTCGGTACGCCGAATTTCGACAATCGTTCATTCCGTCTCAATTTCGAAGTGACCGCGCTCATCGTCGACGAGTCCTTCGCGACGGAAATGGAGAAAATGTTCGAGGCGGATTTCGCCCATTCCGTAGAACTCGATCCGACGGAGCTCCAACACCGGTCATTCTGGTGGCGCCTGAGCGTGGCGCTTTCCCGCCTGGCGGCCCCTGTTTTATAGCGACGCGTTGCAACCGAGTGTGTAGCGAAAAGCCGTGGTAACACTCTGGCGATTTCCCTAAAACAGACGTTTGAGGGGCACGTTTCGGGAAAAGCAACCGCTCAGATTGAATGCGAAGAAGTGGCCGTTTTTCACCGCTTGCTTTTAGTCGGCACCGACGCTCCAGCGGCAATTCTTGGTAGTTTCTTTACGAATTCCACAAATATTTTCCTAGATTTGGGCCAATCGAACACAGTAGGTATGTATTGACGCCAAATTTGGGACTATCAAATGGAAAATCAGAACAACACTACTGGAAACTCTTCACATCCCATGACCACCAATTCCTGCGGCACTGAAGTGCGCCCTTGCAGTCAGCAAAGACCTAGGAAAGGGAAACGAGTCGGACCAAAGCGCCCGTTCATGTCAGGCCATGTTTGGGAGACCCGGCAATACTTGAAGTTGAAGGGACGAACTCGGGATCTCGCTTTATTCAATCTCGGAATCGACAGTAAACTTCGAGCGTGCGATCTCTTGGATATCCAGGTGTCGGACGTGAGTTCCGGAAGTACAGTTTTCCAACAAGCGACAATCGTTCAGAAGAAGACCGAGGTGCCGGTAACATTCGAGATAACCGATGCAACTCGGGCATCTGTTCAGGCGTGGATTGAAGACGCAAAGCTGTCACCGGATGATTTCTTGTGGCAAAGCCGGAACGCGAAATCGAGGCATCTCTCGATGAGCCAATACTCGAGGATCATCAAGCATTTCGCTGAAGTAGTCGGCGCTGATCCGGCCGCCTTTGCTACACATTCGATCAGGCGGACCAAGGTAACTCTTATATACCGAAAGACTCAGAACCTACGCGCCTGCCAACTCTTGCTTGGACACAAGAAAATAGAAAACACCGTTCGGTACCTTGGGCTCGAACTCGATGACGCGCTCAAGATATCGCGAGACATCGATATATAGGGTCCACGAATGTCTGTCACCGGCACAAGTCGAAAACGAGCGGCCAGACACGAAATTGCCATATGAGTGTCATTAGTAGACCGCAATGACGTCGGTTCGAAATAGGTCGATGCGGCAGAGCCTTTTTGCTGACGCCGATCCCGGCGGCAGTAAAAAGGCCCCGTGATTCACGGGGCAATCGGGCACACAAGACGCCAGAGACATTGTTGCCATTTGGCGCTAGGCTGCCAATTTCTTGAAGGCGCGACTGTGCATGAACTGACGCACTCGGCGTTCACGGTCCAGCACGATCGAGGCACGATTCGGTTCCGACGATTGACGGACCGGCGTGTGCGTCGACCATCGCGTGGCCGCGTTGTAAAGCGCCCAGACCGTGCTGCCGGCGTTGCTGGACTCAATCGTCCAGGCCTGCTCCAGGCGCTGTAACAGCGTCGGGTTCAGATCCGGAAACGCCTCCAACGCCGTTTGCGCCTGCAAAGGTGTCAACTCGCGCTGACTCCACTCGGACCAGTCCAATGCTGCAACCAGGTAACGCTCGATCGCTTCGTTAATCTTCGTGAGCGCCCGGGCATTATCAAAGCCCGACGTATGACGACCGTAAACCGACGTACTGCCTTGCAGCGATACCGCACCGTTCAAACACCATAGCCGCATGCCGCCCACTTGCGCCGCGAACGCATTGCCGGAGTCGAACGAATTGATGACCGAGATGCGTAACTCGACGATATCGCCGATGCGCGGTTCCGCCGTGATGGTCGGAAAGCGGTAGTTACGAATCACACGCCGGCCGCCATAGTTCACGTGGTCTTCGATCTGCAGGCCACTTAGGTCCAGGTCGGACGTCTGCAACGCCTCATCGAATCCGCGAAATAACGGCTCGTTCGGCACGACCTTGTAGGCACGCCCGTGTATCCCCAGCACCGCGTTGGTGTCGGTTCGGACGATCGCTTGATAGCCCGATGCCGATCGAGGCAGTCCTTCAGCGTCATTGACGCAAACAGACCGACTTTCCACCGGGAAGTACAGCGGCGAGTCGTCCAAAAACGGACTAACGGGACGCATAGCTTCCTCTGTGCCCTGCACCGTTACCAACGAGCGGTCGAACGGGATCACTTTTGCATTGCTTGTTTCCATGATTTCATACCTCTTAAACGATGAGGATGACGCCATGAAACGTCCGAGGACGCTCTACGGGATCGTCCTCGTGGGTGAAGCCTTCGACTAAAGGCCTTAAGGCAGGTTGACTGGATCCGAAGATCCCGCGCTCAGTCGCATCAACCTTTTGAGCGCCTGGGGTGCTGACAATTATCAGCGGGTGTCATCGATATACCGCAATGACGTCGGTGTAAAAGGCGTTGACTCAGCTGAGCCTTTTTCCTGACGCCGGTCTCGGCGGCAGGAAAAAGGCCCCTGGTAGCAGGGGCAAATGTCTGGAATCCATCACAGCAATCCGCGAGCGGCGAGTGAGACACACTGCTCGCCGACGACGATGTGATCCAGCAGCCGTATATCGACCAGTTCGAGTGCTTGTTTCAAGCGTCGGGTGATATTTTCATCCGCCGCCGAAGGTTCCGCCACACCGCTCGGATGTGGGTGGGCAAAAATTGCGGCCGCTGCGTTGTGCGCGATCGCCTTTTGCACCACCACCCGCGGGTACACACTGGTTCCGTCAATGGTGCCATTAAACAGTTCCTCGTAGGCGATCAGACGATGTCGTCCGTCGAGCCATAGCGCCACGAACTTTTCGTTGTCCTCAAAGCCCAGCTTGACCTGCAAATACTCCTCCACCACTTTCGGACTGGTAAATGCCTGACCGCGTCGATATTTTTTGTTGATGGCACGTTTCGCTTTACTGACAACTTCATCCGTGGTCGCAATACGATAGCCGTTAACGTTTCGTACATATAGGTTCATGATGTGCTCCATTGTTGGAGGGCACATCGCCCAATCGGGCATGAATATGCCCTGTTGGGGTGAACCAGTGGCCGAAGGGGACACCGGATGTATCGCGCATCGGCGAGAGTTAAGAAGACACCAACGTTCACCGTCGATATCGGGGTTGACAGGATCTGCATCCCGAGCTTGTTTACATCAACCTTGTAAGCTCTTTGGGCGCTGGCAAAAGCCAGCGGGTGTCATCGATAGACCGCGGTGACGTCGGTGTGAAAAGGGACGGCACCTCACTGTCCGTGCTAACCGGCAGGACCTCCTTCAAATCCTCGCACACGCAAAGGCTTGAAGGAGACCCCGCCACGCGGGGTGAGGGGTCTCAAAGGTCGCAATTCAAAAGAATTGCGTTAGGCTCAGCTTGCGCAGGCTTCAGATTGGGCGATCGCGGCGGTTTCGTGCTTGTCCAAATCATTCGCCGAGTTCTCGGTTTCAGATTTATCGGACCGCGCACTGTATACCGCCTCTCCGTCCACCTTGGCCCACGTGATCTGCAACAGACGCGACTTCAAAGACACACCGATTTCACCGGCTTTGTCGCCGCTGGTGTACTTGAACGTATCTGCATACAGATCCCCCAACTTAAATCCAACCAGAACTGCTCGGTCGGCTTCAATGTCAGGCATCAGCCGTCTGACGATCTCTTCTGCCTTCTTGCCACGCACGATGCAATCGAAACGCGTGTATTGCACGTTGTCTTTCGCGCCGTGCAGTGCGGCAATATCGACAGCTAAGAACGGTTCGCCACGAGTTGGAACTTCGCGCGCTCGATTCAGGTATCCCAAACCGGTCGTTTGAAGATCAAAATACTCCGACGGAGCGACGGTCGCTGAGTCAGTTGAGTTGCCATTCATAATGTGCTCCTGGAAAAAAACGAGGAGCATGGCCTGTGCCCGTGTCGGGAGGTCGAAACTCCCCGATCGGGTGATGTCTTCGAATAGAAGACGTGAAGGTAGGTTGAGTGAATCCGAAGATCCCGAGCTTGTTTGCATCAACCTTTTAAGCTCTTGGGTGCTGACAAAAGTCAGCGGGTGTCATTGATATACCGCAATGACGTCGGTGTTGAAATAGTCTTGCTGGTTAACAATTTTGCGCAAATGTGCGCGCCTGTCAAGTCGCGCCAGGGCTGCAGTTCGCGCAGCCGTCGCACGGCGACTCGTTCAGTCACCTCCCAAAGAGAGTCGCCAAAAAACGCACGATAACCCACAACGCGATCGGCCCCATCTGCGGCCAGTACCTGGCACAAACCGTGGCCCGGCAGCAACGAGAATGCGCCAACGGGGCATTTTCGGGTTTCCTGCCAGTTCACGGCAATCACGGTACAGCCTGTCATGACTCAGCAGCTCTTGAGCGTTCAACCGCCAGGGAAAAGGGGCGGCCTCCTCGTTCAAGGAGGCCACCAAGGCTGGCAATCGCTGAAGCTACGATGTCCGCCGAATTCTTGAGAACTTGCATGCGAAGCACCTACGCCGCCGCGTCCGTGCGATAGTGGACACTGTCCATTTTCGCGTTCGGCACCAGGTACACGCGCTTGGCACGAACAGACAGAGCGGCAATGGTGCCACCGTCCGTCTCGTAACTGTCGTCCATTAACGAACCAATCACCGCAACGCGGCTGCCCTTGGAACACAGGCGTGCCACTTGCTTGGCGCGATCACCCCACACCTCGACGTTCAGCCAGAAGCCTTTCTTGTCCTCGAACTTGCCCTCGGCATCGGGAACCGGACGATCAAAGTAAATCCGCAAGTTGGCGACGTCGTTATTTTCGCCATCACGGGTGACAATTCTTACGTCAGGTTCCTGACCCAAATTGCCTTCGCCAATAAATTCGTTCATTACTTGCTCCTCGAAAACCCGTAAGGAATGTCGTCATCCCTAGTAATAACAAACACCATCGATTCAGGCTACGGGAAACAGGGGCACAAATGCTGCCCCCCTTTCTCGGTTGTTTATCCAGAAACGACCACCGCGCGACAAGAAAGCAAGATTGGCGCTGGCAGTTCCCTTATTCGGCGCCTGCTGTGGCCTGTGCCTCGGCGACGATTTGATTGGCGAACGACTCGGTGGGTAGCGGCGGTCCGTATTCCGCCCGCCGCGTTCCGTCAAGAATGTCCGGCGGCAACTCACCCCAGCGTTGCAGCGCTTCCACTGCCCTGGCTGTGCCGTACGCCATATCGGCGCGCGAGACTCCCGTGTAGCGATAACCATTAGCCGAGGTAAAGGTTCGGCGCACCGTCTTGCTACTACCTTGAATCAGCGCGTTGCTTTGCTTGTTAGTGAGGAGCGCCACGTGTTTCGCCGTTTGTATCGCGCAGATCAAGTTATCAAAATCGTTAACCAGGTAGGCCGCGCGATAGGCAAATCGGTTGGAGAAATACAGCGGCACGTGCAATGGTTTGACCGACTGTGCGACACCGTGGCTGACGTCCGCTCGCTGCGCCAGTGCCTCAACGACCGTCTCGTGCGCATCCTTGAGCGCTTCGGCGGCAGCATCGATCGTCGCTTCAATCTCGAGTAAGCATTTATCCGCGTAGGGATCGTCCGCCTTCGCGCCGTTGAAAATTTGGGTGAGCATGCCGGCAAAACCAATCAGACCAATAATGGCGCGCTTGCCATCCGCATCGTGAGCCGCGGCACGTCCAAACACCAGTTGCTGCGCCAGATAGGTCTTGATCGTCAATACCGACACGCCGCGCAGCCTGCCCGGACGCGCGGCGTAGGGCAGCGCCGTGAGCACTTGGATCGGCGCTGATGGCAGCTCGCGCATCCGTTGGTCTGCGGCCAATAGCGACGGACGCTTCGCAGGCGGTACATCATTGCAACTCTTTTTGTCGGTATCGGCAGGCGTATCATCCACGGCTAAGTTCCTACGCCGCGCGATTTGCTATCGACACAACCGTCGCTGATCCAGCCGTTCGTGACCGACCAGATCACGTCCAGATCGATATCGGTGCGCTTGTGGAGTTCCAGATAGTCGCGCGCACCCAGTGTCTCAAACGATCGCCCCGCCAAAATGACCGACCACTCCTGCCATAGCAGTTGCTCTTCCTCCTCCGTCGCCTTGCGCGGACGCCCGGTGCCGGCGGTACCCCAGACGCGGCGCAAGTGTGCGTAGTCCGCGTGGCGCGTCGGCCACCACCGTTCAATCATCGAGCGAGGTGCGCCCGCACCAATCAACGCATTGCACAATTGTCGATCCGAACCCGCCACGAGGATTTCGGATCGTCGGCGTCGCCACAGCTCTTGATCGAATTGAATTTTGAACAGCGATTCCTTCACCGTTGATAGGCGCGCAATGTCTTCCCCGTTCATCTGCAGAAGGTCGCGAAGATCCTCAGGCTCGATGCCCAACGCCGCCAGTGCTTTTACCGACTTCGTAGCAGAACAATGCAACGCATACTGGACCAGGGATTGGTTCAAGAGAGTTTCCGGATTCAGGTAGCGCATATTCTTGTTCTCCGTAACCCCTGTGGGCTCCACGTCAGTCGGCGCCCCGCGTCAACGGTGCCACGACGGGTCTTGCCGTCAACCGGCCGGTTGCGGCGTCTTGGTCGGCGGTTGTGGGACGCCATGCACACGGCGGTGTGCGGTAAAGGGTGGTGTGATTGTGTACCGAGCGGCAGAGTGCCGCCGAAAAATCCGGGGCCGGGGTTTGCTTGCGTCCGCAAAGCATCGCTCGAAGACGCTCTGCAAATGAAGCCGTTGTTGCTTGAAACGATAGCGACCGCAACCGCCATAGTGTTCACTCCCATCGCTCATGAATACGCGCGCGTGGGAGGATCGTCTCGTCGACAGAACGCCGGTTGAAGCGTTGCGAGTCCAGGCGCCAATCGCCCTGCCGCAATGTCGGCGTGCACTGACAGCCTAACCGCGCCGTCGGCGTCTTGTCCGCATTGCCCATCCTCTCATCGTGCGCAATTCGGCTTCATCAACCGACTCACGCATGGACTCATCTTGGTGCAAGCCTTGGCGATGGCGGTTCTTGGCGAAAACTATAACGCTCTTGGGTGCGGGTCAAATTCCATATCTAGACAAATCGACCAGTAATGGCGATTCGTGGCTGTGCGCGCGGAGCGCGCGAATCGCTTGTTTGACAAAAAATCCGTTTCCCCACGAGGGCTTCACGGAATTTGAGGCTGCGGTGTTCGGGGCTGATTTTTTTAGCTTACGTTGTCGCCGTCACCTGGCGAGGTGGTTTTGGCACTGCTGAGAATTTGCGCAAAAACAGTTTATGAAACCGGCGCGCATTCGTCGCATGCGTTAACCGGAAGTTGACGCATGGGGCTCAAGACCGACCAGCGATCGCGCTACTGGCGCTCGTGCGGCGACCGCCATGGACCGTTCAGATGTGGCCGCCAATCCTCAAGTTTTTCGATTGCTCGCAACAGTCGCTCGAGCGTTAGCCAGTAACGATAACGCGTCCAGCCCCGGTATTGGCTCATGCGATGCTCCAGGAACCATCGAACGTGTTTGCATTTCCATTGCCACGGCCCGACGTGCCAGCGCCTCCAAATGACAGCGGCAATACCTGCGGCGCGCTGACATTCGCGGCCAACGACGACGGAATGCCCTGGATGCGAACGCTTGAGTAACTGCACCGCCCGACGACCCGCCTGGTCGGCGTTCCTCGGCGCGCTCATCGGGACGACCCGATGTACGACACCAGCACCGTGGTTCGACGATGTCCCAGTTCCTGTGACAACACCTGTCGTGCCGCTTGATCGACTGCGGTGTTGGCAATTCGTTGACCCGCAATCACGGGCGCCGGTGCTTTGGTGAGCTGCGTGTAACGATCACAGGCATACGCCGCTCGAAGGTCGCGCAGCGATCCGCCGTTGAGAGAATTGGCACTTCGGCTCCAGTGCTTCGACACGTAGGTCAACCACTGCGCCAGGTTCCTATCAGTGGGCACCAGATTCGCGTTGCCGTCAGCGGCTCGTTCCGCATATTGAATCGCATGCCGTCCAGCGTCGGTTGCAGGGACCCATCGATCGACGCTTCGACCGCGACCGCCCTTGGTGCCAACGACTACATTGATCCGACCCAACTGACCGGCCTGGTGACTGGCGAGTCGCAGGTCGAGCAAGGAGGCTTCTTTGCGGCGTAATCCAAACTCACGACACAACAATGCGACTGCAACGACGCGGTCCTTGCCCTGGGCAACGAGGCGCTCGATGACCGGCTGAAACCGATCACGATCCAGTTCAACTGGAGCATCGGTTCGGACGCTCGATCGCTGGCCGATGTAGTCGCTCGGTCTGACCCACAACGCCCGATCACCGCGCAGCGATTCGAGGACCACGTTGACAGATGTCAGTTGATTCTTGGCATAACCATTGCTGATGCCCTTGCCCGCCTGCTGTGACAGATGCTCCGCAAACTGGGCCAGCTCTGAACTCGAGACGTCTCGCGCATCGCGAACACCCTGTTCGCGAGTCCATTCGCAGAACTTGCGCCAGCGCGCTGTATGGCTGGCGACCGTCCCATAGTGCCCACCACCGAACGCGGCGCGAAGCGCCTGCTTGCCCGCCCATTCCATTTGCTTGCCCCAACCAAAATTGCGTCCACCACCTACTTTTCGCATGTCCATCTCCCATTCAAAATGCAACCACAAACTGCCCCGCTAACTGTTGAGTTTTAAACCGGATGGACCGCCGGTCGCGGTGTGGTTGCGGCAAACGGCGAATGCCATTTGCAGATACGCTCGGACGTATCTGAGCCAGGGCACCCTTGGACCGCTCGAACGAGCGGTGGGGCGAGTGGTGGCGCAACTTCTTCACGAGAAGCCTTGCCGGCTCAATGTCCGAATTCGAGTTTGCACGCCGAGTGGCGCAGCTAACCCGTTGATAGAAAGACCAATTGCTGGCCCAGTCGCCGCCGTCTCTAAGTCGCTTCGCGATCCTAGAGACCGGCGCGGTACGGTCGTGCTGGGTCAATCAATCGCAAATTGTCGCGATCGCGTTGCACCAGTCTCCCGTCGCAATCCGATAACGGCGGCAGAACGCCTTGTTGATCGGATCGGTCTCGATTGCAGCGCCATAAGGCCCGACAATCATTGGGTGCCGTTGGGTCAAAGACCCGTGCTCATGATTAACGGCAGAGCACTTGGGTGCCGACTCAAGGTCGGCGGGTGCTGGTAATCGACCAGCGGCGTGAAACTTATTCGTTGGCAACCTCACCGTTCTCGACCGGCGGCACGAACAATCGAAATGCCGCACCGCCTTCGCCGTCCGGTTTCCAGCGTTCGATGACGCCGTGTCGTTTTGCACGGTGCAGATACCGCCGACAGCAATTCGGCACACGACCGAAACGTTTTGACATCCGTTCAAACTGCACGTGCCCACAACCGTCCCGGTCCGCCAGGCAACCGAGGTACACCAACGCCGTACACTCGTTTGCGGTGAGGTATTCCTGCTTGAGATACCACAACAGAAACGCGAAAAACTCCGCCATTGGAAATTGATTATTGGTCATGTGCTGATCCTCCGGCATCGCAGTCCTTCAATCGTCGCGCCAGTTCATCGTTATCGAGCACCAGGGCTTCGGCAACGCAAAGCACCGGGTATCGAATACGACGACCCAGCCGAACCGTGTTACGGCGCAGATAAACGATGTTGGGTTCTTGCGAACGACGCATGGTGTTGCTCAAGCTCTTGCTAGAAATGTTCATTACTTCAGCCAACTGACGGTGCCGCATGTACAACCCGTAAACGGTCTGCAGCGCATCTCGCTCCCTGTTCAGTTGACTTACCTTGTCCTGTGCCATAAGAAACTCCGCTCGGATCCCGACCGAAAATGCGACGCGCGAACCCGGGATCCGATTGAGTGTTTGTTGGCCGGCTGCCGCAAAAAAATTGCGTTATAGGTTCACACTCGATTTCACTAGGAAACTGAACACGAACCTTAGTATTGAGGGTGGATCAACGGCAAAACGGGCCAGCGTCGAACGTCAATCAATGAAAAGCGACGGTACACCTAGGTGCGGGCGCCCTTGCAGAGATCCGGAGTAATGGGGACGTTGCGACACGAGCTAAGCTCTGCAGCACGCAGCAGAGGGCCAGCGCAAACGATATGATTTCACCGATTTGAATTGCAACGACAGGTTCTTTCGCCGCAAATTCATTCGATGATTACAAAGGAGGGATCCAGTGGTATTCCACCACCCGCGTCTGCTCCCGGACCCCTGAAGACGCTTGCAAATTGGCATCCTATGCCACGATCTTGACACTTCACTGCGACTGCTCCAGCACAAATGGCCAGAGTCGCAGGCAGGTTTCAATTACCAACTATAGTACCGTGACTTCGCATCACTGGCAAAATCTGTGTTCTGATCGTGAGCCTAGAGTAGTCTCGCGTTCCCTGTAGTTGGCACGAGTTTATCCGCAGCGCCGCTGCTCGTGCTGAGCAAATTCCTCGCCGCGCGCAGATTGAACGTTTCAATTCAGGGCCATCGTCGACTCAGTTCTCTGTGTTGTTGATTTGCACCGAAATCTGAGCCGAAAATGACGCTTTCTTCCATCGCAAGATGACCCGTCTGCTGTTCCCGGGATCTTTGAAAAGATTGCAATTCGTTTTGCTTGAGACGGGTTATTTCCAGGTTGCAAGAGTAGGGTCAATCGAGCATGCAAATCAACAGTCTGGCTCGCTTCACCGGTCTGTCCCTGCTTACAATTCGTCGAATTATGGCGGCATCTGCGAGCCCGTCGAGGCCATACGGCTACCCCACTATTTATGAGGCAAGCTCTTGATCAGATTCCGAGCTTCTTTATCAACGTAGTCGAATCCGTCCTTCTCGTTTATCGCTTTTTCGAAATAACGGTGTGCTGATTTTTCGTCACCATGAGCCACGTGAGCTTTGGCAAGTTCGATGAACATTCGTTGCCGAACTCGCCCCTTAACCACTCTATGTGTTGCGAGCCTTATCGCCTCTTCATACAGGCCTTTTGCTCGTTCTAGATTTCCCTTTTTCAAGTGCAGCAATCCGAACGTGGCCGTTGCGTAGATATCTTTGTGAACCCAACGGCCGAGTTCGCTCAGGAAGGGCTCCGCGCGTTCGACCTCGTCGAACATCAATAGCGCAAAGACGATATTGTTTAGCGCGCGGCACCGAAGCATAGCTGGAAGTCCGTCAACCGTGCCTAGCATTTCAACGGCTCGTGGCAAATACTTGTCGATTGTCGATTTATCCGGCTCTACCAATGTGCGGAAATAGAACAAGTGAATTAGGAATTCGAGGTTGGCTTCCTGATCCCCTAGATTCCGGTCGAGAAGTCGCTCTGCCTCTCTGGCAGCATTGCGCCGCTCCCCAATTGCTTCAACACTGATAATGTGATGAACAAAAATACGAGCTAACGCCCTGCTCGGCGTCGCGTCATCGTCCTTCGACTCAAGGTAATCTCGGGACAGCTCATAAACTTCTTTGAACTTACGGAGCTCAATGAGCGAACTTAGCAAGTTTGAGAACGGTACGTCTTCGTCTTCATGAAGCTCTTGCGCTTTTACCCATGCCCGCGAAAAGTAACGCATCGCTTTGGCCGTTTGTCGCATACAAGAATGCACAACGCCCATGTTGTTCCATACGCCGGACTCCTCCCGCAATGCGGCTTGATTCTTCAGTGCATCCAAAGATTTTTGATAAACCTGTCGGTTGGTTCCGTCGCTTCTAGCAATTTCGTAGTATGCCCTCGCCGCTCGGGACCATAGCGCCTCGTTCTTCTGTTCAAACTTTAGGATCATTTCTAGGGGCGCGACGCATGCCCGCGGCGTGCCTTTTAGGAACATGACATCAGAATAGAATAAGACTGCATTTTCGTTTAGCGGATCAAGAAGTGTCGCCCGTTTGAGCGCACGTACGGCCTTATAGTCCTCTCCCAAAGCCCAATGGGCCGCTGCCAAATTCACAAACAGGGCTGACGACGTGTCGCGGGATTCTGCGGCAACCCTCAGGCTGCGAATCGCCCGTTCCCACTCTTGCTTCCACAGTTGAATTGCTCCGTCAAACATGCGAGCACGATAATCAGTGTTGTCAATTCTCAGAGCGTTAGCTACGTGTTTTTCCGCTCCAGCTAAGTCGTTCTTTCGTGTCAACAGGTGTGCAATGCGGAGATTGGCCTGAATATCCTCCTCTAAATCGCAATCATGAAATGCTGACCAAGCATCATCGTCTTTGCCCTGCGCCATTAGAACCGACCCAATTTCATGTTTAAGAAATGGTTCGTCCCGAACACCTAATGCCGTCCTCAAGTGACTCTCTGCTTCGGCAAGTTCTCCAGACATCTGCTTAACCTCAGCTAGATGCGTCAGATACGTGGATGATGATTGGAATCGTTCGTATTTATCTTCGAGATTTTTCGCCTCATCAGCAAAACATCGAACCAGGTCAAAAGGGTCACCCTTCAGTAGCTCGCGAATCGAAACGTGGCCCTTTCGAGTGGACTCCAAGTTCCGAAGTTCTTCAGCAGACGGTAAGATTATCGCCAAGGGATCGTTCGGATCATCACCAATAGACACGATAATTTCGCTCGGGCGGATGCCGACTTTTTGCGCTTCCAAATTGGTCTTGTGATTAAGCATCGTGCCCCAACCGATTGGTGAGGTAGTGGTCCAGCTTTTGCTGCTTGAGCAGTGCCTTGTCCTGTCGTTGCTTTCGCATTCGACGTTTTCGCTTCAGTTCTTCGGCTTGCTTCTTGGTATTGGCCAAAGCTCGTAGGGCACTGTCGATGACATTTCGGACGGCGGAGAAATTTGAAGTTCGTCGGTTAAAGTCGAAGTTGGCGAGCTGCAAATACACTCTGTTGACGAGCGACTTAATAGACGGAGGAATAGAATTGCCCGCCCCGTCTATCTGAGGCGGGTTTGATTGTGCCCGAAACTGGCGGACATGATTTCGCCATATCTTGAGGCTATCGTCTCTTGAAGCCGACGCAGCCATTGAGGAACCGACAGCGGCAAGAAGGCTGTTGAAGGGTGTTTCGCTTCCCCTAACGAATCGGAATTCGCGTGTGTTGAATAAATCGAAAAGCAAAGCCCCGAGTGCATAACTATCCGCAAGGTGACCTAGCTTTCGATCGCCGGAGAAACCTACGAATGCTTCAGGGGGTGCAAACGCCGACGCCCCGACGGGGCGAGCATATGCTGAACTAAGGGATGGCGTATCGTGGTGAGCTGCGGTGCCGAAGTCTATGGTTACAACAATCTGCTCGTTTTCAACTACCTTCAACCGAACATTGTCAATCTTCAGGTCTCTGTGACAGATATTCGCGCTGTGGATGGCCTCAATAGAAAGCACCAAGTCACGAAAAATGCGTAGCTTCTCAGCTGGATCGATAGTGTCTTGTTGAAAGAAGTAATCGTCAATATCTTCTTCGATCCACTCGGTCACGAAATAGGCGCACCGAAATTTGAGCGGGGATGCCGCGCCCGGTAGCGTTACCTCCCAGTCGTAATGTTGTAGATTGTCTGCAATCTGCAAACATCTCTTTCTTCCCTCTACTAATTCGAGAATCTCGGGCTCCCGCTCAAATGCGGCTATTCGATAGGCGTCGCTGAGACGATCGGGGTCCATGAATTTCATAGCTACAAGGCAATCGTTGACGCGGTCGTAGCCTTGAAATACGAGTGAGAGAACCCCTCTTCTCGCAGTTCCGCTTGCATTAACACAACGCAACTTCTCGTACCTGCCGCCGACCAAAGTCGCAAGCTCAAGCTGTTTAATAAGTTCTACTTGGTTGGGGCTTAGCGGCACTTGAGGAAAACTCCGTTAGTCATCCGTGTACGTGCTGCGCAACAAATCGAATACGCCCTTCCCATGCGTTTTCACAATTTCCTTTACATCTGGCGGTAGCGCGCCCGTCTTCGCTATAACCGCATCTGCATCAGCATCATATATTCGGCATAGCTCAGTAATTAGGCCAAGACTGGGCTGCTTCACGTCGTTTTCTATCTTGCTCAAGTAGCCATATGAGATTCCCGCCATGGGCGCCGCGGACTTGATTCCCAATCCACAGCCAACTCGGAGCTCTCTCAGCACAGCGCCAGGCGATTCGTCTTTTTCGTTGCCCATGTCAATCTCGGTTAGCCATTTATTGGCATTATGATGGGGGTTTCCTAATTGGTCAACCCATGCATGTCATATTTGATTATTCGGACGCAAGGATTTGGGCAGTACCAATCGGCCACAGAAGAAGATGAGAATTCGACGTGTTACAACACGCGCAAATGCACTGCGACTAGGCCATCATCATATGCGGGCTACGGGGCATTTTCAGGCTGAGCGTCAATTTGGTGTTTGCGTCTACTCGTTGTCTACCACCAACAAAACAAGCCAGCGAGTACGCTGAAGGTACTCGCTAACTGTTTGATTTATTTGGTACCGGCACCACGAATCGAATGCAGGACCTACTGATTACAAAACGGCTGGCCCAACCTGGCCGTTTCAAATGTCTGCCACTATCTACAGAACTCCCACCGATCTTCCAGTGCCAATGGCTCCGCAACACAGCGCGTAGCCGCGCCCTTGAACCAATGGCAAAAAGAGGGGCAAAACTCTTGCCCCACTTTCGGCTTGTAGTTGCAAGAAATCGCGATTACCGTTTTCGGGTCAATTTGCGATCAACGATCGCATCTACGACAACTTGGCTATCAAGAGCACTTGAAGCCCGAAGCGCCAATAAAGGGTCGTGAAACAGGCGCCGCGGCGAATTCCGCCGACCCCACTTTATATTTGGGCTCTTTGATGTAGTCGTCATAACCGACGCACTCTGCATTCCGGTATCACTCGGGTTGGACGTGCGCACACCGTATTACGACGCCTAACGCGAATACGAATACAGAGTCGGTACCGGCGCGCTGTCCTTGCCCTTACCAACGGCGCAACTTCGGCACTTCGTATCAGTGGCGCACGCCACAATTCAACGCCGATCGGTCGCGAGCAAAGACTCTTAAGCTCAATTGCCTTCATTCCCACCGATTTCTACGAATTCATGCAAGCGGTGATTTTCTGCAGCTGTGATGCGCGGCGGCCTGTGCTTCGCACAACCGAGAGTACGCGGTGATGAAGCGAGCTGTCATCGTTTTCGGGCTCATCGCCCTAATCGTAATGTATAGCAAACAAGAGGCGACATTATCATGACAAGAGCGAACACATTCAGGCATTCGGGTTGCCAAGAGTGCTTAGTCTCTGCAGCCAATAAGACGATAGCGGTACGTTCCGCCAGGGACGCCGCCAAAAGACATGGCGACCCGGTAGGGCGCCGGAGTTTCGCGACGCTTAACGTGGACGCCACACGATGAGGCGCCCATCTCATGAACGCGCCGCTGCCTACCAAGCTCGCATGTTGCTTGCGGAGAACGTGCCGGAACCTCGCGGTAGGGATTACCCAAGTCACCGTGCGCGCGCAGGACATGTTGCCGAGGTTATCTGGCGACGCTGGCAGGTCGGTCCTTATCAGTCGCGATTTGAGCACATGCGTTGGTATTTGGTCGAAAGAACTGACCACTACACTGACAGCACGCGTTACCGCCACTGGCTAACGGTTCGGCTAATGATTCTGTGCCTTGGGCATGCTGGGGACTGGCTCGACCACCTCGATGGTCCATGGGTCCGCCCCACCGGTGAACCAGGACCGCTCAAAGACGGCAGGCCGATGCTTGAACCCGACTACAAACGATCGTTTGAGTAACGAAAGCATGTCGGACGAGAACCTAAAGCCCACCGCCGTTTCGGCAACTCAGCTACTTCCGCGGTTTGTCCGCTTCCGAGACGCACCGTTCTATCTCGGCATGGACCGAAATCGCTTCAACACCGAGGTAAGACCTTACCTCACGAAAATCCCAATCGGTCGACAAGGCCTTGCCTTTGACCGACTTGAACTCGACGCCTGGGTGGAGGAGTATATCTCCCGCAACGGGCGTTCCGGTCGATTGCAAGGAGAACGACTATGGGACGCAGAAAGTTGCCCGGTCTCTACAGGAGAGCGGGCATTTGGCACATCGACAAACAGATCGAAGGGCAACGAATTTGCCAAAGCACTGGATCGGCTGAGCTTGCAGAAGCCGAACGCTTTATCGCAAGACTGACAGAGTCTTTACGTCAGGCAAGGGTCTACGGTGTCAGGCCGGAGCGGAGTTTCGAAACAGCAGCAATAAAGTTCGTTCGTGAGAACCAACACAAGCGCTCGCTGGATCGCGACATTGGCCTGCTCCAACAACTGATGCCATGGATCGGTTCGCTGCCGCTGCAGCGTATCCACCGGGGCACACTCGAACCGTATGTCGATAGCAAACGAAAGGAGGGAAAGAAACCTGGAACGATAAACCACGGACTCAAGATTGTTAGGCGCATTCTGAATCTCGCCGAAAAAGAGTGGATGGATGAGCATGGCATGACTTGGCTTAACCGGGCACCGAGAATCAAGCTGCTACCCGATACCAATAAACGGCAACCTTATCCGTTGAACTGGGACGAGCAACAGCAACTGTTCTCAGCGCTGCCACCGCATCTTGCCGAAATGGCGTTGTTCGCAGTCAATACCGGCTGCCGCGATGCCGAAATCTGCAACCTGCAGTGGGACTGGGAGGTCAAGGTGCCACAGCTTGAGACCTTTTTGTTTATTGTGCCGGGCCAGTTCGTCAAGAACGGTGATGAGCGACTGGTCGTGTTGAACGACATCGCATGCTCTGTAGTGAATTCACGTCGCGGCAAACACCGCAGCCATGTTTTCGCCTACAGAGAAAAGCCGGTTACCAGGATGCTGAACAGTTCCTGGTGTCGGGTGCGAAAAGTGTTCGGTCTGCCACGGGTTCGAGTCCACGATTTG
>JAQCEL010000309.1 GCA_027618655.1 Pseudomonadota bacterium
CGGCGGCGATTATATGAATGAGTTGGCAGAACTTATTGAGCCGTTGTCGGAATCAAGTCGACGCAAAATTTTATGGGAAAATGCCAGCAAGGTTTATAACTTGTAAATACCGGGGTGGTCTATCGAATATCTATCAGATTCGGTTCCGGCGCAGCACGAGTAGAAAATTTAATGTGACGTGCGCGTCAAGCCGTATCGACTAAGTTGTAGTCGCTCAGACTTGAGCTGGCATACGGTCTGATTGGATCGAAACCAAACTCCAGAATAGACGTTCGACGCGCCTCTATTTTCGCGTTGTGAATGCCTAAAATCGGCCAGGTGCAGACCCTCATACGAGTCCTGATTTGATGCGGATTTTACTTTCTAAAGCAGTCATTTCCGGTTCGTTAACTTATCGTTCATCTTCGTACTGATAAGATCGTCCTACTAACAAAGTCGATGCGAAGTTGATGAACAAAGTTACGCCAATTTTGACCGTAGGATTGTTGATCTTTTCAGTGGGTGCCTTTGCTGACCCCGATAGGGGTGAATCCGGCAACGGATGGAAAGATCAAAAAGAATACGCAAAAGAAATGCGCAAAATCGACGAAGAGCGCTGGAAGAAAGACCGTGAATATGAAGGAGAAGAACGCAAGCGCTACGCAGAAGAAGAACGCGAATATGGAAAGGATCGTCGCGAAGCAGAACGTGAAGCCCGCAAAGATCGAGAAGAGATGGAGCGCGAAGAACGAAAGCACTACGAAGAAATGGAACGAAAGGATCGCAAGCACTACGAGGAAATGACACGCGAAGAGCGAAAGCATCGTGATGAAATGAGGCACGAACGAGATCGCGATCTTGATGAAGACGACCGTGATCGATACGACGATGAGCGTGATGAAGATGAACGCGAGCACCGCAGAGATCGAGACAAAGATCGCTACGATGATTAAACACAAACAACAACCAGTCGATTGTTGCTTGCCTTGGCGCGCCATTTTCTGGCTGCGTCAGGGTCATCCCTAGCGACTCCTAAGGGTCGATTTTACGCATTCACCCGCGGCACGTGAGCGTCCGGAGTCGAGTTCGCGCCGACGTTCAGGGCGAAACAAGCGAGTGAGTGGAATCGGCCGCCTTCGGACGGTGACGCTTTTGAAGGAAGACATTCGAGGACGCTGTCATCGGTCAGGTTGAACAACTGGTTATATGCCATTTCTATTACGATAATTTGCTAGAGATCAGCCGGTTCAAACTCACCCCGGATTCAGCGGCTTCTATGGTCAGCATCCGATGCGTTTCCGGTGGAACTCGCACCATAAATTTGCCGCTGAATTTCTTGCTCGATATTGGCGCAGGAACTGCTTCACTATTGCGCGCCATATCCGAAACGCACTCTTTAACTAATTTCCGGATCCCAGCCAGTGCTTTATCGGGAGATTTATCCAGCCAACTAAGACTAGGAAACTCTACGCATAATCCAACGTGTTCGTTATCTTCCTCAGACCACATGACTCTATAGGTGTATTTATCAAATTCTTTAACCATTTCCATTTTCCAAGCGTTCAATCGCGATTAGGACTTGTCTGACCTAATATGGTTTCGCCTTTCCTTTAGCATTCTGAATATTGACACGAGGATCACCCTGCCACGGGGTCTTGTATATTCGATGACTTGAGCCCGATTGACGAGGTGTTCCAAAGTAGTTGGTACAAACTTTACAGAGGTCCCGAAATGGGATCCCACTCGGGTTTTCACGCATCCGGCTAACAATGTCTTCGATCGAGGCCATTGAGGAAATAGTATCACTAATGATACTGAATCGAAATGCCTGCGGAATAATGTTTATGGCATATAACGCCAAGCTAAGCTGCCGTTGAAAGCGCCGCAGTGGAGCGGCAGCGCAACGAGGATGCTGTCAACGGTCAGGTTGAACAACTGCAACTTCTAATAATGCACGTGGATTCTTATGCGCAATGGCCAATAGCGTTCGGGCCGGGCCCGATGGCGTGCGGCGACCTTGTTCCCATTCTTGTAATGTCCTAACCGAAACGCCGAGTAGTTTAGCGAACTCCGATTGCGATAGACCGACTCCCTCGCGTATTTCCGATATGGGTGGGAACTGAGTAACACGTCCAATTTTGCCCGCTTTGATCTGTCCGATCCCCTCCAAAATCTCCATACCGATATCTCGGACTTTTTGTTTATTAGGCATCTTCAATTTCCTCTCGGATCTTTCTCAGAATGTGAGCCGGGATATTGTCCGTTACATTCTTAGGATAGAGCGTAAGCATCCATATTTTCTCGCGCCCTACTCGTAAATAGTAAATCACACGAAGTCCACCGCGTTTCCCACCTCCAGACATGGACCAACGTAATTTACGGACCCCACCAGATCCAGGAATGACCGCTCCTGATTCTGGCGCTGCACTTAATGCAGATTGTAGTTCCCGGTATTCGTCATCGGATAGATAATCTGACAGCAGCCGCGTAAATAGCGGTGTTTCGACGAATGTGAACATATACTGGACTATACGTCATTGACGTATGTTCGTCTATTGCGGTCTAACGTTGGGATAACCTGCAGATTGCAGCAAGCTTTTTCGCAGCCAAAATAGCGAAGCAGCTTCGAAAAAGCTTGCTGTAAGCTGTCAAGTTCATCCCCTTGTATGGTTGTCCCTGTTCCATTTTTTCGCCGCTTCGGTTGCGTAGAGCTTCGCCATGGCTGCTTGCTTCATAAAGGGTTGGTGCGTTTCCTTCAAGTACGCAGCGTTCATTAGCAGCAACCGCGAGGCTTCGAGTTGCCGCCGACGTGTCCGTCGCGCTGGGTTGTGCAATGCCAGCATGTTGGGAAAGGCTTGCCCGCGCTCAAGTACTTCTCGCGATATCTGTACCGTGGGGTCATCGCCGAAAAACAGATCGTGGCGTTCGATGCAGACGCCCAGACCGTCACCTTCCGCTATCAGCACAACAAGACCCGGCAGCAGCGGCTGCGCTCGCTGCCGCTGGTCGAGTTCCTGTGGCGGCTGATGATCCATGTGTTGCCTAGTGGTTATCGACGCGTGCGCGACTTCGGCTTCCTGCACGGCAACGCTCGGCGCACACGCAACCTGATCCAGATCGCCTTGCGTGTGGTCATACCGCCCTCACCACCGCGGATGGCACTGGCGTTTCTGTGCGTGA
>JAQCEL010000075.1 GCA_027618655.1 Pseudomonadota bacterium
GGCTATTTCGGTATCATCTCGTGTTAGAAACACGTCCCCCCTTCAGTATCATCTCATATTAGGCAAGGCTGACGCTTTGCGACACGGCCACATCAGTGCACAATACGCGGCACCAGATGACAGCTAAAACAGAAAAAAGGGGAGAATGATGAGAGTGAGTCGACTAATCCAGTTAGTGGCGGCGATCGGCTTGATGGGTACCGTCTCGAGTGCTGCCGCGCAATCGCCGGCTGGCATGAAGATGTATGTTCTCAATTCTGGCTCGCTCTCCTTAGGCAAAGGCATGCTGCAAAACTTGGGGCCGATGGAACCGCAAATTCGGATCCCGGTTGCATTTTTCGTGATCAAGCACCCTAAAGGCAACGTTCTGTTCGACACCGGCAACAATGACAAAATCATCACGGATCCGAGTTATTGGGGGCCTAATTTCGCCGCTCTCAAGCCAGTTAACACACCGGATATTTCCATCGAGTCTCAGCTCGCTCGGATCGACATGAAACCAGACGACTTCAATTACGTCGTTGTCAGCCACATGCATCTCGACCACGGCGGGAATGTTGGCAAGTTTCTCAAATCGACTATCGTTATCCAGCGCGACGAGATCGAATACGCGATGTTTCCGGACGCCCCTTTCGCTGGCGCGTTCATCCCGGGTGATGTCGGCGCACTGCGTTCTGCCGTTGGCGTATCGGATCCTAACGCCGGTCCGATGCTCAGACTTGAGGGGGATCTTGATATATTCGGTGACGGCAGCGTGGTGGTTAAACGCTCGCCTGGGCACACGAAAGGTGGGCAGATGTTAATTGTGCGCTTACCGAATACGGGCACGATCATCCTGACTGGCGATGCGGCGTATTTCCGCGAAAATGTCACAAAAAACATACCACCCAATATCGCATTAGCGTATGAGCCGGCAGGGATCATGCGCGGCTACGAATGGATCCGTTACATGATGGCGAGCGAAGGTGCGGATTTTTTCACAGCGCACGATCCTGACGTGTTCAAAAACTACAAGAAAGCACCGGAATACTACGACTAAGCAGGCGTCTTAGCCCGCAATTCCCAGCACTAGTGCGCCGGCTTATGTCGGCCGCACTGCATCTGACCCTGTCGATACGAGCACTTTGGCGGCACCTTTGGAAAATCCTACGGTATCCTCGCCGTTACTCGCCGTCGAAAACCTAAGCAAACGATTCGGCCGTAGAGTAGCGGTAGATAACGTTTCATTCGAGCTTGCACGTGGCCAAATACTCGGCCTGCTCGGCCCCAATGGATCTGGCAAAAGTACCATCCTGCGGATGCTAGTCGGTTATCTTCGTCCGACCGGCGGCAGCGTGCGCATCGCAGGCTATGACGTCGTTGACCAAGGACGATTGGCACGCACCCAGATCGGTTACGTGCCGGAAGACGTGCCACTGTATGAAGCATTGCAGGTCGACGAATTCTTAACCCTGATGGCCGGGCTCAAAGGACTGCCGAAATCCGAGTTTGCTAGTGCTCTCGAGCGAGTGTGCGAAAAATTAAACTTAAATGCCGTGCGGAAATTGGCCATCCGAACATTGTCCCGAGGATTTCGCCAAAGGGTCGCCTTTGCGCAGGCGTTGCTCACGGAACCACCACTGATCATCCTAGATGAACCTACTAATGGTCTTGACCCGCGTCAAATCATTGAGTGTCGTGAGCTTCTTTTATCCTTTGCTGGTGTGCATTCGGTGATCGTCACTTCGCATATTCTTGGTGAGATAGAAAAAGTTGCCAATCAGGTTGCGATTTTGCTCGATGGACGACTTCTTTCGGTCGAAACTTTGGATCGAACAAGCGCTGTACCAGCGGATCTTGAATCGCGATTTCTCGAGCTAACGGAGAGGTTGTGAACGGGCTTGGACCATTATTGCGAAAGGAACTCGCTGCGATATTCTGGTCGCCAGTTGCCTACGCAGTGATCGCGATGTTCATCGTGCTGATGTCGTATACGTTTTGTGCCCAGCTGTTTCATTCGCGTTCGGCGAGTTCGGCACCGATGCTGTTTCAAGCGGCAAGCTTATTGATCCTAACGATACCATTGCTAACCATGCGGCAATTTGCCGAAGAGCGTCGCAACGGAACTTTGGAATTGTTGTTGAGCACGCCCATCGATGATCTCGCTATTGTGCTCGCAAAATTTCTGGCGACAATGAGTGTGATTGCGGTCATGTTAATTTTGCTCCTCGCGTTTCCACTCGTTCTCGGTGCGTTCTCGACTCCCGATTGGGGACCTATCGCCAGTGGGTATACCGGCCTGGTGTTGCTTGCCGGCGCGTTAACGTCGATTGGACTTGCCGTGTCGACCGTGACGTCAAATCAACTTGTCGCTGCCGTGCTAACCCTAGGATTGTTCCTGTTGCTGTGGATGGCAGAAGTGCTAGGTGTGTTTTTTCGCTCGCCGGTTGATGAAATTGCCATCGCCATATCGTTAGATACGCGCTTTACGCCGTTCGCGACAGGCGCGGTCTATCTATCCGATTTTGGTTTTTTCTTGACTATCGGACTTATCGGCGTGCTGCTCAGCGTTGCCGGTTTGTCACGGCGCTGAACTAGGATCGCGACGTGCACGACCTGTTCTGGTTTGGCGGTTGGTTGATAGCGGTTGGGATCCTCTTCATCGCCGCTCTCGGACTACCGTCTTTTTGTTTGCGACGTCGCTCGATAATTGCTCGCAATATTGCTGCGATATGCTCAGTGATTGTGATGATCGTTATCACCGTGCTCGCGAATGTGGCGTTAACGCGCCACGATCGGTATTTTGATTTCACGTTGGAAAAAATCTTCACGCCTGATTCAAGCGCGCTCGATGTCGTGAAGAAGCTGGCCCGGCCGATTCAACTGACTTATTTTTATCGTGCTGACGACCCAGACGGCGTTCGCGCGCGCCACATGGTGGAGCTTCTCGCCAAGGAGAATGCGCTTTTACGCGTAGAGACCGTCGACCCCGACCGGCATCCGAGTCTGGCACAGACTGCAGGGGTTAAATTTTATAATGCAGCACTCTTGGAAGCCGAGGGTCGTCAAATTGTCGTACGTAGCACGGACGAGAAGGAAATTGCACTTGGCATCCAGAAAATTCTAAGAGAACACGTCGTTACGATCTGTTTCATCCAAGGACACGGAGAATACGCAAGCACTAACTATGAGTTTCATACGCATATTGAACAATTGGGTGGCGGCGATGCGGGGCATAGTCATGGCGGTGACTCTTCGGTTGTCGAGACGACGGCGCATGGGATGGGTCGCTTGCGAACGTCTCTTGAAGCGCTAGGATACGACGTTCGAGAGATCTTGCCAGCAACTAATGGGGTGATAGAAGCAAGCTGCAGCGTCGTGATCGATGGAGGTCCCCGCACGCCCTACAGCGAAATCGAAACTAAAGCACTCGAACTATATTTGATCGCAGGCGGTGCAGCGTTGCTGCTGTACGATTTAGAGTTTCGCCGAACTGCGTCGCTTGAGGATTTACTAAAACGTATCGGCGTGCACGTAACGAATAAGGTGGTAGCTGATCCGAATCAACATTACGCCGCCGATCCGGAAATGGTTGCCGTGACCAGTTATGAGCCACATCCGGCGACAAACGGTTTATCGTTCGCATTTTTTCCAGGTGCGCGAGCACTAGAGCAAACGACGACAAATGCTGGGATTTCCGTTTCTCGTTTGTTCTCAAGCAGCAAGGACAGTACCAGTGCGCACATGCTGGCAGCGCATCAACATAGGCAAGAACACACGCCGCATTCGCATTCCCACGATTCCGCACCGAATGAACACATTCTCGCGATTGCGAGCGAAGGTCGTTTAAACGCGGATTCAGCCGGCGCATTCAGAGTCATTGTCGTCGGCGATAGCGATTTTGCGAGCAATTCGTTTTACCCCTACATGTCAAACAATCGTTTGGCACTCGCATTGGTACGTTGGTTGGCGCACGAGGGCGATCAGGTTCCCGTCGCCGCCCGGATCCCGATCAGACGTACTGTCGAGTTAAATAAGGATCAGCAACAAATAATTTATTTTCTTCTGGTCATCGCATTACCACTGCTCGTCGCGCTACTTGGCCTCTTTGTATGGTGGAGGCGACGGTGAATTTTCTTCGTCATGCTTACACGCGGATCTGCCTTGTCGTGTTGGCGGTTGGCTACTTGCTTGTGATGTTCGCAAGCGGTGCACCGCCCACTTATATAAACCGCATTGAGTCGTCTGCTTTAGGCGTGTTGCTAGCGCAACCGGACGAGATCGTGGCGGTTGAAATCACCTCGGGTGATTCTAGTCATATCTATACGATCAGAGCTGGTCATTGGTTTCATGCCTCCACGCAGCAACCGTTGTCTGATGTAAAAGCATCTGCACTTCGTGACGCCATAAAATTCATGCACACGGCAGAACCCGTGCGTGTGATTGCGCCGGAGGAGCTGGCTGGCGTTGATGCGGCAGCCTACGGCCTTAAGCCTGCACGATTCAGCGTTGCGCTGAGCGCGGCAGACGGCACGCGATTAATTGCGGATTTCGGCGACATCGCGAACGACGGCGTCTTACAATATATGCGGGTCGCCGGACGCGCAGAGACTTATCTCATGTCCGGCTTTGTCGGCGCCACTTGGCTCGCTTTGCAATAATGGGACACCTCGGATCCAAATTCGAACGATGTGATACGTCGCCGGGCTTTACCTAAATTTAGGCATAACCTCGCTGGCAAATAATTCGAGATATTCGTTCATTTGCGCGGCTGGCATGCCGGGCGGCACCGTCCACGTGTAGTAGCGTTCGATGCCTGTTTGCTCAACATAAGTGCCGATCGCGTCGACTGCTTCGCTTGGGGTAAGCACTTGCAGCATGCCCGATTCGCGCAGCTGCTGTTCATTGTTCGCTTCCGGAAATGGCGTTTGACCGGCCTCCTGCAACCACACGTTGTACATCTGCAATTGGTAAATGATGTAGGGTGCAACTTGCGAAAATGTTTTCTTGGGATCGTTCGAAACGATTAACCAAAAATGTCCGCCAGCAAGTCGACCAGGGCCTGATTTGCCGAGTTTTGCTCGTTCTTCTTTATAAATCGGAACGAAGGACGAGATATCCCCGGTTCCAATAAAACCGTCGGCAAGTCGCGCAGCGCGCTTGACTGAAGCAGGCGCGAATCCACCAACCCATAGTGGTGGGCGGGGTTTTTGCACGGGCAGGGGCGCGAGCTTTGCGCCTTTGATCTGGTAATGCTCGCCATCGTAGTCGACCGTTTCGCCTTCCCACAAGCGACGAATAATTTCCAAACCTTCATTCGTGCGTCCTGCGCGATCACTGCGTTTGAACCCTAGCCCATCAAACTCTTGCGGTCGATAACCAATGCCAACGCCGAGCTCGAAGCGTCCATTAGACAAAATATCGATCGTCGCGCAATCTTCTGCTACCCGTACTGCATCGTGTAGTGGTAGCAATAAAACGGCGGTTCCAATGCGGATTTTCTTAGTCCGAACGGCGACCGCCGCAGCCAAAGTAAGAATCGAAGGTGCGTGTGCGTCGTCGCAAAAGTGATGCTCAGTTAGCCATACGTCGTCATAGCCGATGGTCTCCGCCCAAGCAATCTGATCGAGTGTTTCCGTATAGATTTCGGTGTCTGGGCGATGCCATTGGCGCGGATTGCGTAACGAATACCATAGACCGAATTTTAACTTTGCTTCGCTCACGTGCCGCTCCTGTATGGGTCGATAACCAGCATCAGGCTAGGCATGCATGGATCGACTGTCAATAGTGCAAATTCCGATACAGATAAGCTCGCGCGGCGATGGATTTCCTTCCCGACCAACGGTGCTAACGGGGCGACGCACACGGAAGTCGCCTCCTTGGGTTTTCGAGGTTACTCTAGGGCCAGGCTGGAACACGATTAATTTGTGAACGACTAAAGAGGTAGCAAGCATGTCTTTGTGGAGCGTGGAATTGACGAATGGAGTGGCCGTCGCGAGTTATACGAACCCGCCGATGAATTACATGACGGCTGACGGAATGAACGAGCTAAAAGCGCTGATCGAGGAGTGGCGCGATCCGAGCGTTCGGGTTGTAGTTCTAACCGGTGGCGTGCCTGATCGGTTCATTACTCACTACAGTGTTGAAGAGCTGGTTGCGAGCGCTAAAGACAAGGCCATGATGATGAACGTCGGACGTGCCTGGTTACATCATCACAACAGCACCCTAACGAATCTCGAGCATTTACCGAAACCCGTGATCGCAGCAATGACTGGAAGCACAATGGGTGGTGGATTCGAAACGTCTTTATCGTGTGACATCCGCATTGGCCAGGCGGGCGATTATCGCTATGGTCTTCCGGAAGTCACATTAGGCATCTTGCCGGGTGGTTGCGGAACCCAACGACTATCACGACTCATCGGAGCGGGCAGGGCGATCGACTTCATCCTTCGAGGGCGGATCTGTCGGCCACAAGAAGCCTTGGCGTTAGATATCATTCACGAAGTTGCGATCGACGCGAAAGCACGTGCCATCGAAATTGCCAATGAGATGGTTGGTTTGTCTGCCGTTGCTATAGCCGAAACCAAGCGCGCCGTCTACGAAGGCAGCAAAGTACACATGCAGGGCGGCTTAGAAATAGAAGGTGACGCGTTTATCCACACGATGCTCACTGACGAAGCGGTAGAGATCATGGAAGAATACGTCGCGCTAGATTACGCGGACAGGATTGCATGGTTGGAACGCAAGAAAGGGTTGATTCATCCTCGCTAGTTCCCTACATGCTGCGCGTCGCATCGCAGAGCAGAGGAAGGCTCGGGGAACAGGGGTTTTATGAGGACCAACTCGTGCGGGGGAGGGGGATCCATCGTCATTCGCGTGCTAGGTTTTATTACTACTGTCCCCGCGGATCCCGTGGATAAGATTTTCAAATATCAAAAGCCACTTCTCAATGGTAGACCGGTGACATGACAATCGCGCAACAGAACCTTACTAACACGCGTCTCAGCGTCAACCTGAACAAGGTTGCTCTGTTTCGCAACTCCCGGCGCACGGGCGTACCGAACGTAGTAGCGTTCGCTGCGCTGGCGCGCGAGGCCGGGGCAGACGGGATAACTGTCCATCCGCGGCCCGACGAACGACACATTCGGATCACTGACGTGTTTGAATTAGCGCAATGGATGCTACCGTGGAGACCCCACTTCGAACTGAATATCGAGGGCTATCCAGACGAGCGATTCTTCGACATCGTTCGCGCTGTCCGGCCCGAACAGTGCACTTTCGTGCCGGACGGACCCCACGTGTTTACGTCCGAGGACGGATGGAAGCTCGGCGCTGAGGAGATGCCTGTCGTCAAAACCGCAGTTAGCACGGCGAAGGCACTCGGGTCACGCGTGATCCTATTTGTTGACCCTGACCCTAACGTGATCGCAGCCATTCCTGAAACGAGTGCCGACGGCGTCGAGATATTCACCGGTGCTTACGCCGCGGCAGCGCGCGATGGTAACTGCGAGGAATTGTTGACGCTGTGCGCCGAAACAGCACAACGTGCCGCAAGTCTCGGTCTTGTAGTTAACGTCGGCCACGACTTGAATCTCAACAATTTGCCGCGGCTGATGGCGGTCATGCCGACGGTAGCGGAGGCGTCAATTGGCCACGAACTAACCGCGGACGCGCTGTTGGTTGGATTCAAAGCCGCGGTAGTCGCTTACAAGGCTGCGCTCAACGACCGCAACACGGTCGTGCCGCGTTAGTCTGCTCGGCAGCTGTTTAAATTTGATGCGCCCGGTTAATTGCCAAGGTATCTACAGATCTAGCATCGCTCAGATATCGCGCCGTTGCTCGGATGTCCGAGAGACCCAGTATAATCCTCACAGCTTCCATGTTGCCTGTCTCGTTGAGTATGTGGATGGCGCGGGTTCTTCGCAGGGACTCGGCCCCGTATACACTCGCGTCGAGGCCGATACCTTCGACCCACGTATTGACCAGACGATTGAGCTGGCGCGTCGACATCGGCGTCAAACCGCCACGGACCCGGCCTGTGAAAAGATAATCGTTTGGTTTCTTAGCGGATTGCTTGATCCACTTATCTAGGACGTCGCGCGTGGCCTTAGATAGAACGCACTGAACGCTTTGCCCGTATTTAGACGTCGTCAGTTCAATTATGTCGCGCATCGAATTGTTGCGCACTCTAACCTCCTTGACCGTCAAAATAAGTAAATCCGGGCCGCGTAACATCGTGTCGATCGCGGTTGAGAACAACGCAAAGTCGCGCAGGCCGGCATCGCCGCGTTTGGCAAGCGATTTCTTAATACGCGTCACTTGCGAAAGACTCAAAGCAGGTCGCTGTCCTATTTCGCGCCCCTTGTTCCAAGGTTGCTTTTTTTTCGGTTGTCGTTTCTTAATCATGGAATTCGATCCTTCTTTGCGCGTCGTTATAAAACGGTAAATGTTTCGTCGCTCGCAGCTACGTCACTAATCCTTATGTTGGTTAAACGGCAAGCCATTTGTGTACTACCAACGATAATGGTTTAGTAAAGCGTCCCGGTTCCAAATCGTCGCAACGTTCACCCTCGTTCAAGGGGCGCCCCAAGTCCTGCCGATCTTAAACTCGCGTAAAATTTTTGACAATCTGCACGTCTCGCATTGCGGCGGAACGCTAAGCTTGCCGGTGAGCCTATCGCGAACATATTCTTTCTTCGTGCTACCGATTCTCTTGGACGCTTGAGAGGCAGTGCGCTAATTATCATTTAGGTAGACAGTGGAGCATTTCGCATCTTTACATTTTTGTGACCTACCGTTCGAATCGACGATTAACCGCAGATTTATCACCTAGTTGAGCGCGGTGGCGGGCCGGACTTGAGCGTTTGCTTATGCAAACTAGGACGATTCCCTATAAACGAAGACGAGCCGGGAGAAAAATATTGGCAGAGCGCCTCGAATGATTGTTTATCCGGCGGAGTTAGGCCGTGAGCCGCCGCTGCTCTAGTCTACGTATCGGTCCATCCATTGTGTCGGTACATCCGCAACTTTCTTTGCCGTTATGGCAAAGTAGTAGAGGGGTTCCCCTTCAATCGAAAGGCGGTGACGGTAACGTTCCAGGTGAAACAGGTTCAGGTACTTTGAGAATATTAGCTCTCTAATCATGCGCGAGAATCCACTGTTGTCGTTCTGGTCAAGAAACGAATCCTTGATGTTGAACGCGACCCAGCCGTCCGACTCGATGATGTTCAGCGCCACCATGAATGCCTTTGGCGGAATATCTCCAAAGCCCAGCGCCGCGACCGTTGTCATGCAGTTTAACGACCACGATGAGAGTTCTTCAATTTCATCCGACGTTAGATTACAGAAGTCCATGACGTAATATCCGTCATAAATGTCTGGTCGGTCCCGGTGCGCCGAATCTCGTGCTTCCGGGATGATGTCCACGCCGATCATGCGAGAAATCCCATGATTAACGAGCGCTTCGCCCATTAACCCATTACCGGCCCCTAAATCGAGCACGCGAAGTTCTGTGGTGTTTCCTTTAGCCTGGGCGACTGACGCATTTAGAATTTCCGCAACTTTTATGGGCGATATGCATCGGAGCCGATCGTAGAACAGCTGCTCGTAGAGTCCAGGGATCTTGTAGATGGTGTCGTAGTCGTGGAACCTGATTTTTTGCCTCGTTTCATCCTTCTCGGTGAGAAAAAAAATAAGCTTCATCTTGGGTGAGGTTGGTTAGTTCGAGTTGTGGGAATTGGATTCGATGTCGTTTCACAGTCATAGGTCCCTCAAAAAAGGCTAGGATTGTACTACATATGCCTGACGGCTGCTTAGAGGCGTTTATATGCGGTCTTGGTTCTCAATTCGAACGTCTGCTTTTGGGGCGATAAGCACTGTTCTCTACTTTAAGCAGCGCAAAAATTTTCAACTTGAATCGCACGATTAGATTTTGATTGCTGTGCCTTATTCAAGAGTGCTTGCTTGATATGGGATAACGCTCGGTGTCCGACAGGTTAACTACTCGTGTTACAAAGTTTGGGAAGATTGCTTCAATGCATCGTTACGAATATCGAGCAATGGCTAGTCGTATCTAGGCGCGCGAGAACGTCCATGCTGATGCTGTAGATGCCCGTGCGCAGCAACGACGTCGAGACGAGTTGTCCTTCACCAAAACGTTCGTGGTGCTAGAGCCCACCCATGATGCCGGCGACCAGGGTAATGGTGCTCACGTTGTCGCCAATACCGCCGGGCGATATCGGTGGCGCCTCGCCGGGTGGCGTTGCTCGATCAGTGATGCCACTGCGTCCCGAAAAAGCGGCCATATCGTATCCAGGCGCATCGCAGTCCGGCCCGTCTAATCCGTAAGCCGTTAAGCTCGCGTAGACGCGGCGCGGATGCTCTGCCAGTAGGCTCGCGTGATCTAAGCCGACTCTCTGCAGGAACTGCGGTCGCATGTTTGTGATAAACACATCTGCACTGGCGATTAATAGTTTTACAATTTGTCGCCAGCACCGGTAGCGACGATGACTCGCACCGAATGGTCATCGGCGACCTCTGCCCAAAACGCTGCGAGGCGGACGATCATTTCCGGCGACAACGCATTACGTTTTTCTGGCCGATTGTGCGTGACGATTGCAATATCGTCTTGGTGTTCAACGAGAAGATGGGACATGTTTAAGCAGTTCCGATTACAAAAATGGTTACGTGCGCGGAATTTTGATACTGATACAGCTTGCTGGCGGATCCCATTTAAGCAAATCAAACGGGCTCTAGTATCACTTCCGTTGCATGCACACTAGTGCTGTCACCCATGTCTGCTTTGCGCGCCGTATGTACGAAATTAAGGTTACATGCGTTCGATTCGAGTGATGGCCAACGTCCCTTATACGACAGCGCAGTCCCATCCAATAGCGATGGATCGATCCGCGCGATTAGCTCGATCGCACCGGTGTCATTACGTAGTCGAACCTTGTCCCCGTCTTTAACGTTGGCTGTGCGCGCGTCGTTCGGGCTCACGTGTACCGTCGCCGGTCCAGATTGCTCAATAATGTGAGGATCATTGCCGTAGGAGTCATTCAAGCGCCATTTAGAAGCCGGACTCAGCAAACGCAAGCGCCCATCACGCGGGCGAGCGTCGACAGTCGCTTGGGGGATCCGTGGTAGGCCCATTGCTTGTGCTTTGTTCGAGGCAATCTCAATTTTTCCGCTGGGGGTTTCAAAGACGCGTTCAGCGTGCATCGGCAGCGGCTCGGTCGTGATATAAAAATGGCCGCGCTGTTTCAGGCCATCAAAGTCGAATCCTGGATTCATCTGGCTCATCATGTTGTTCAAGAGCGCTGTGTCGTCTTCAAATAATTCGGCTTGCGTGTAGCCCATGGCTTTCGCAAGACGACGGAATATTTCCTGATTCGGCAAGCTTTCCCCCATCGGCTCGCTGACTTTGGCCTGCGCACCCATATGGAGATGGAAATAGCTGAATGTCATGTCATCGAATTCCAAAAAGCTTGCGGCTGGCAACACCATATCCGCATAGGCAGTGGTATCAGTCGGAAAGCAGTCGACCACTACCGTGAATAAATTTTCGCGTTCAAATGCGGCGCGTAATTCTTTCTGGCGGGGTGCGGAGGCGAGGGGATTCGTATTCCAGGAAAACAATGCCTTAATTTCGTTTGCGTCGACCAGCCGCGGTGCGAGATCCATATGACTGATTTTCTTACCTGCTTGCGCACGCAGTTCAGCACCGGCCAGCGCATCGAGGTCAATGCCTGCAAAAGCCGGCGTGTAATTTAAATAGCAAAAACCCGTGCCAGGTTTGCCGACGTTGCCAGTCATTGCCGGTAATAATCCTACTGAGCGCATTATGTTGCCGCCAGACGGTTGGCGCTGCAATGCTTGGCCGCACCACAACATAGCGGGGCCTGCCGCATAAAGTCGCGCCGCTTCGATGATCGATTCAATCGGGACACCGGTTTGTTCAGAGGTCCATTGCGGATCGCAGCGCTTGATGGTGGGCATGATTTCGTCCGCACCCACGGTGCAAGAATCGATAAACTCAGAATCGAACACCCCCATCGATTGCAACACGTGCAGCAGGCCAAACGCTAAGGCCGCATCGCTCCCTGGCCTGAGTTGCAAATGTAAATCCGCGGCTTTCGCCGTATCCGTTTGTAGCGGGTCGATAACGACGATTTTCGCGGACGCCTCCGTCAACCAATATTCGTGTGCGTGCGGTGCAGAATGCGATGGATTAGCGCCCCACACTAGTAAACAGCTCGCATCTTTAATGGTTCGCGGATCAAACCCCATGACAGAATTCCCGTACAGTAAATGCCAGGCAACGTGTCCGGCCGCGTTGCAGATCGAGTCAGGGTCGACTTCCGAGGCGCCGAGATAATTGAAAAAGCGGTTTGGAAACTGATAGGCAATTAGCGACAAAGTGCCAGAATAGTGAGTGTGCAATACTGCTTCTGGACCTTGGGTGTCGATAATACGGTGAAGCTTGCTTGCAATTTCATGGAGCGCTTCGTCCCAGGAAATTCTTTCAAATGCAGCACGGCCCTTTTTTCCGACTCGACGCATTGGATGCGTTAGTCGCGCACTCGAATCCTGCCACACGCCGTTATAGGCGATCGCGCACTTGCTACACAGACGGCCTCGAGACACCGGGTGCGTCGGATCGCCGAGCACTCTCGGTTGCGCATTGTCGCGCAACTCAACGACGATTCCGCAACCGTCGTAACAATCACGCGGGCAGTTTGTACGAATTGTAGTCGACATGATCAGGTGCTCCGTATTGAGTCGGAAAATAATTGTTACTTAAGGTGATTAGCGAATGCTTTCATTACCGAACCATCACCGACGCGCGATGCCAGCCAAAGATTAACAAATTCCTTCAATCGAATATCTTGCTGCACCAGATAGCCTTTCTCTTGAAAGCTAAGGTGAGTATCCGGCATCGCGGCGCAGAGCGTCGGATTCCGGCTAACCTGCAAGGCGACTTCTATACTATCAGTGATCATGAGGTCCGCCTTGCGATCTATTATTGCTTGAAAAACAGATCGGTTGTCCGCGTGGATAATTTTAGTTGCCCGGAACAAATGGCTGTCGATAAATTGCTCATTGGTGCCGCCGGGATTGACGATGACTTTTGTTCCAACCTGGTCAATCTTATCCAAACTATTGAATCGCCCTGTGTTTTCGCATAGGCAGATTGGCGATTTACCGCCGCTATGATAGGCGTCGCTAAAGAAACCGATCTTTTGGCGTTCGAGATTTCTTGATACGCCACTCATCGCGATATCGAATCTTCCTTCCTCTAAATCGCGCATTAAGTTTGGCCAGCTGGTTTGAATGAACATGATCTGTGCGTCAAACGCGCGTGCAAGATCGCGAGCTAAGTCTATATCGATTCCGCGAAACTTGTCCTCAGCAGATGCACGGTAACTAAACGGCGCATAGTCACCTGTGGTGCCGACCCGCAACACACGCGAACGAATGATTTGCTCAAAGGTGTCGCGGTAGAACTGAATGCCTAATACGGCATCAACGAGTTTTAGTTTCGTGATCTCAGGCAAGCCAATGATTGAAAATTGTTCGCTAAGGTGATCCCGGGTTAACGCTTCACGGCGCGCGATGGTCTCGAACAATTCGTGATTTAGTTTGATCAGTCGCGGCCGCACTCGCAGATTCAGATCTGCCGCACTAACAGGTGCTGCGTGAGTTTCCCAATATAAAAACCAGTAACGCTGGATTTCTTTCGCGGAACTGATTAGTTCGCCGAATAGACGTGCGGTGCTGTCTATGTCAATGCCGTGTACTAGGCTACGTTCTGCCACGTCTTTGAACACCACGGCCTCGCGCGCCAGGTCTTCAATTGGAAGTTTGTTAATCCATTTGTAAGCCGCAACATCGCGCATCAACGCAAATCGTTCCACAATAAGCTCGTCGACAGTCGCTCCGCTCGCGTAGAACGGGACGATACTAAGCAAGCAGCAGGCAAACAGGAATTTGGGTTGCATCGATCGATTCAATCATCTTTTCGCTTTCGTTACGACGTCACTTGGACTCATTGAAATATTCGCAATCGAATCCAGCGAGCTTAATATCTGGACTGCCGAATGATGCTACGCGTTGAAAACTATCCTTAGAGCGGTCGCTAAATCCCAGCTCACAATGTGGCGCTCTAGACGCTGCGACCAATGGACTTATCCCAGCTCCAAGATTAACCTTATCCATTGTTGGCCTGTCCAGCCGTTTTGCAACTACCTGTGAGGTTATTACGTGACACCTAGTGAAGCAATTGCAGACATTGAATGGCCAGTGAATCTCGACGAACTAGGTTTCGATCCCAATGCGCTGCGGACTAAGTATCGAGCCGAGAGAGACAAACGCATTCGCGCAGACGGAAATCAACAATACCAGCCAACCGAAGGTAGTTTTTCTCGCTACGTCGAAGATCAGTACATCGAACGCGCCGTGTCGCGAACACCGCTGTTTGATGAATGCGATGTGATCGTTATCGGTGGAGGGTTCGGCGGCATGTTAGCTGCCGCGCGCTTGCAAGAAGCAGGTGTCGAGAAAATTCGAATCATCGAAAAAGGTGGGGATTTCGGTGGCACGTGGTACTGGAATCGTTATCCAGGGGCGATGTGCGATATCGAGTCATATATCTATCTACCTTTACTCGAAGAAATGAATTACGTCCCCAAGGAAAAATATACGCGGGCGCCGGAAATTTTAGCTTATTCGCGACGCATTGCCGAACATTATGGATTGTATGACCACGCGTGCTTACAGACCCAAGCAACTGAACTTCGTTGGGATGAAACGATTTCGCGCTGGATAGTGTCGACCGACCGTGGCGACAAAATGAGCGCCCGGTTTGTCGCAATGTCCAATGGTCCACTCAGCAAACCAAAATTACCGGGAATTCCGGGTATTGATAGCTACCAAGGGCATACATTTCATACGAGCCGTTGGGATTACGACTACACCGGCGGCAACTCAGAAGGCAATCTCGAGCGACTCAACGATAAAAGGGTTGCGATCATTGGCACTGGTGCGACCTCTATTCAATGTGTTCCACATCTCGGCGCAACCGCTAAGGAACTTTACGTATTCCAACGTACGCCGTCATCAGTGGATGTGCGTGGTAACCGTCCCACGGAACCGGAGTGGGCCGCGAGTTTGAAACCTGGTTGGCAACAAGAGCGCATGGATAATTTCAACATCCTGGTTACCGGCGGATATCAGAAAGAAGATATGGTTGGCGATGGTTGGACAGAAATTTATCGCAACCTCGCCCGCATTATGCCGCTCGAAGGCGCCGAAAAGCTCAGTAAAATAGAAGTCGCGCGCCTCACCGAGATTGCAGATTTTCAAAAGATGGAAAGCGTGCGCGCGCGAGTCGATTCGGTTGTTCAGGATCCCAAAACTGCTGAGGCACTAAAGCCATATTACCGGCAGTTCTGTAAGCGTCCGTGCTATCACGACGAATACCTCACGACATTTAATCGACCGAACGTCCACTTAGTAGACACGCATGGGGCAGGTGTGGATCGCATCACTCAATCGGGCCTGGTTGCCAACGGCGTAGAGTATGAAGTTGATTGCATAATATTTGCCACTGGCTTCGAAGTTAGCACAGGTTATACGCGTAACTCTGGCTACGACGTGTTTGGCCGTGACGGCGTGACGCTAAGTAAGAAATGGGCAGACGGACCGTCAACGTTTCACGGCGTGCATAGTCACGGATTTCCGAATTGCTACTTCATGGGCATGATACAAAGCGCGCTGGCCGCAAACTTTCCGCATCTACTCAATGAACAAAGTAAACACATTGCTCACACGGTGAAAGCGGCTATTGCGCTTGGTGCCACGCTGGTTGAGGCCTCCGAAGAAGCAGAACAACAATGGTGCGAGACGATGCGCAGCAAAGCGCGGATGGGTTTGCGATTCTTCAGCGAATGCACGCCTGGTTACTACAATAGTGAGGGGATGCCAGACGCAAAGAACGGTTTTTTTTCTAACGTTTACGGTGGCGGCGCTGTAGAGTTTTTCGACATTCTTAAAGCCTGGCGCGCAGAAGGAAAATTAACCGGTTTGCATGTGGAGTAGAAGATCAATCCAAGTTCGACAGGCTGCTAGTTCAAGGTTTTCGAGAACGGCGCGAACTTCAAGAACGTCATTGTGGCCTCGCAGACGTCTCGCCGGTTAATTGCGACGAGACGTCTGCATCGTGATAAGAGTTTTATCGATCAGTGAATCAAAAATCTCTAAAGTTTCTCGGCACTAACCATTAGGGCCGGAAGAGCGATTTCAAAACCGTCGTTGCGTCGAAATTGTTCGACCCCAGAGATAATCGCATCATGAATAGCATTCCGTGCGTCGTCTGATTGGGCGTCCAAAATCGCTTTGGTTCTTACGGTTGCCTTGTAGATCACATCAACGGCATCGCGCGGCTCCTGGCCACGCCAAACGATTGGAATTGTCGTAAAACTAGGTTGAGCAAATCCAACCAATGCTAATGCTGAACTGGCTTCGTGCGGATCGGCAAAGCGATAAAATGGCGGGCCTTCAGGCAAATCCACGTTTAGATCGCCGTGCGCTTGGATAGCGCTCATTAGAAATCCGAAAAACTCGCCGCCTTGATCGGGCGGACACCACACCGTGTAGGTGTAACGGCCGCCGGCCTTTAACACTCGATACGCTTGCGCAATGGCTCGTTGTGGATGCTGCAAGTGGAGGAGGCCGAACGCGCAGACTACCCCGTCAAATAAATTGTCTGCATAATCCAGATTCTCTGCATCCCCTTCATGAAAGCTGACGTCTGCGTAACGTGCGGCGGCCAGTTCCACCATCGGCAAAGCGAAATCGACTGCCTCAACTACCGCACCCCGACGTGCTGCTTCTCCAGACAAATGTCCCGGACCGCAAGCGACTTCTAGTAATCGTTGACCTTTTATTGCGGCAAAGCCAGATAGAATCGGGTTGATCGCTTGGTTGGTGACTGGCGTGATGAAATCATAGGATTGGGCGCGCTCCGTCCATCCATCGTGTTCGAGTTCTTTGAAAGTTTTCTGGCTCACTTGAAATCCTTATAGCGATAAATCCGCATTAATCGACATCGATCTGACACTGTCGGCACGGGTCCACAAATGATCGCGCAATATCGAGTTAGCGTACAAGACGCGCATTTGCGATGCGATTCGTCCACGCGGATCTCGGGCGCACTCTGTGGTCGGCCAGAAGCGATCGCGGGACTAATCCAGAGCTGTTGCTACGTCGTTCGAGAGATGCTTGTGCGTCTCCAAATCCGCGCGAAGCCTCACTGAAATCTAGGCATTACCTTGTCTGCGAATAATTCGAGTGACGCGTGAATTTTTTCGGGTTCACTGATGCCTTGCGGAAGTAGCAGGAACATCTCGTTAATCGGTACGGTTGCTGCGGCCTCTTCAATGCGTCGGCTTAAGGTGTCGGGCGATCCAATTAAACGTTCAACCCCGCCTTGACCAAATGCCGTTGGCCACCATTTCCAAAACCATTCCATGTCTTCGGCCCATGCCTTTGCTTTGGCGTCAGTTTCCGCACAGATCATCAAGCCGCCCCAGGCTGCTTCATCGCCGGGTTTCACAGTATGGCCGTAAACACCTTCGGCTTCTTCGCGATAGCCACTCCAGAGGACCTTGCATAAGTCCATACTTGGCGCGAGAACGACTGGTTTACCCATGTACTTAGCCCAAAATTTCGCAGTGCGAAGCGAAGCCGAAAACCCTGCGTACAAACGTGGGTGAGGTTGTTGTAATGGACGCGGCGCGATGCCTAATTCGGTGATTTTCATGTCCGCAGAAACGCCTTGACCATAATCATGGTAAACAGGATGCGGATGCGGGTTAACCATACCAACAGGGGGGAACTGCCAAAATTTACCCTGATGGGAAAACGTATCATTAGTGAGCGCTTTAACGATTATTTCGACATACTCGGCGAAATATTCGCGATTCGTCATGTCTTCGGGACTATTTTTATTCCACGGCCCCACTGCCGCAAGTTCAGCTTGGACTTTGAAGTTCTCGACCCAGCGCGTTTGATACCCGCGCACTAATCCAACGCTGAAACGGCCGTTCAACATATTGTCCATTGTGGCAATGGCTTCCGCCGTGCGCAGTGGATTGTGCGCCGTGGACACGAAGCCACACGTAATGACCTTAAGCCGCTCGCTATGCATGCCGATCCACATACCCATTAATGTGGGTTCGTTGCTCGCTTCAAATCCTTCAATCTGTAAATGATGCTCCGGATGCCCGAAGCCCGCATACCCGAGCCTATCGGCGGTTCGGACATAGCCGGCGATTTCGTCCAGCATTCGTCGATAGAGTTCGGAGTCTTTTCCGGCCATGCCACGTTCTAGCTCGTGACGACGTCCGGCGGTGCAATACATAAAAAGGTTGAAATCAATCATCTTTGCTTCTGTCATGTTGGGTTTATTTGGCCCGCAAGTATAAGGGCGAATCCCCGGTTGGCGGGATCTCGACGATTTAAGACACTGCGCGCGTAGCCGCCAGCGGTCGTGATTCGCCGCACAGGAGCAGCAGAGTCATTTGCTGCTCAGCTGCAGCAGGGCTAATTGGACGGCAGCTCGCCATAAAGATCTAACTGCTCGCCCGCGATTGGATTTGGGAGGGGGGGAGGAGGACGTTTGGCGCCTTCGAGTGTTCGAGTCAATTGTTCCAATCGCGCTGCCAATGTTGCACGGTCGCGATTCTGATCGTGACGCGACGCATCAAAAGAGCGGCGTTGAGACTCAAGTTCACGCTCCAGGACAGCAATTTGGGTTGCGTACAGGGTATTTTTGGTCTCGGCGGCTGCGACCCGTTGCTCCAGTTGCAATTGGTCGTAGCGCATGCGCTGCAACTCCGTGTCTTTGTCCAGCAGCGCTCGGCGCCATTCGTCTTGTTCAGTTTGTTGGTTCGCAATAATCGCCTGCCACGCGCTCTCGGAGCTCTCCTGCCGGAGCGTCACGGGGGTGCTGAGATCTGCTGCCGTTTCCGGTTCTCGCACGGGTTGCTCGATGCCGATCCGCGGCGTTGCGTCGCGCTGCAGCACAGCAGATGCCTTTGGATGTCCATCTAGTTCACGTAATAGCCTAGCTATCAGTGTGGGCGATCCGCGGCCTATCTGTTTTCTAATGGCGATGATCCCATGCGGCAAGCCAC
>JAQCEL010000310.1 GCA_027618655.1 Pseudomonadota bacterium
AAGTTAGATTCATCGTTTCGAGCCTATCTGCGGTCCTTCGATGTAACGTAAGCTTAGCCACATGAATGCACCGCAGCTTCAGTTTTTGATCTTGGTCCTTGCCGGATGGATCAATCGATCTCAGCAAAACGTTATCGATTACCTGCAGGAAGAAAATCGCATACTCCGCGAGAAACTCGGGGAGAAGCGCCCATCGTTCACGGATAGTCAGCGACGGCGTCTAGCTGCCAAGGCGAAGTTGATCGGTCGGCAAGGGCTCTTTGAGATAGACACCGTAGTTACACCCGATACCTTACTTCGATGGTATCGAAAACTGATCGCCAACAAGTACGATGGCAGTGCCGTGCGCAGACCGGGGCGCCCTAAAACAGCCGACGAAATCGAGCAGCTGATCCTACAAATGGCACGTAGCAACCCTTCGTGGGGCTACACGAGGATCCGCGGCGCTCTTTACAATCTTGGCCATGAGCTTGGCCGCAATACAATCAAACAGATTTTGCTCGACAACGGATTCGATCCTGCTCCGTTTCGAAACAAGGGCATGTCGTGGGCGACATTTCTTAAGGCACATTGGGGTGCGATCGCAGCAACGGATTTCTTCAGCGTCGAAGTGCTTACGCGAAAAGGTTTAGTTCGGTACTTCGTGCTCTTCGTCATTGATCTTCAAACGCGCCGAGTTAAGATCGCTGGCATTGTCCAACAGCCCGATGGTCAATGGATGCGGCAAATTGCACGCAATCTCTCGGATGTTGACGACGGATCTCTGAATCGATGTCGCTATCTCATTCACGATCGCGATCCGCTGTTTACTGAAGCGTTCCGAAAGATTCTAAAATCTACGGACGTGGAGACGATAAAACTTCCTGCACGAAGTCCTAATTTAAACGCCTACGCCGAACGATTCGTTCGATCCATTAAATCTGAATGCCTCGAACAATTAATTCCGTTAGGCGAGCACCATCTTCGGAAAGCCGTCATCGAATACACGAAACATTATCATTTTGAACGCAATCATCAAGGACTCGACAACCGACTTATAACTAAACCGCGCGACGTCCCGGATCTTACGCGCGCAGTTGAATGTCGAGAACGGCTTGGTGGCATTTTGAATTACTACTATCGAGAGGCCGCGTGACCCAAGGCTAAGTTTTGGCACACTACGAGATAACTTACGGCTTGCCAATCCAGGGGTAGAGTTTGTGCGCCAAAGTTGAAACACAAGTGGACTTGCCTGAGCTCGCGCTGTTTGACAGTGAGATCGACCGGCGTTTCAGTTCGATTCGCGCCCTAGGCACGAGTTGCGCATCGCAGCGCCGTCACTGCTATTGCTCAGCGCTGACCACAATTTCGATTAAATTCGGCTTTGCGGAATCAATCGCGCGCGCAACGGTCGCTTGAATTTCACGCGCTTCGGTAATTCGTTGCGCGGCGACACCCATCGATCGCGCCAATGCTTGAAAATCGATAGCCGGTTCGACTATATCCATCGCGATAAACTTTCCGGTCCGCGTCGAGTTATAGTGCGGCTGCGAACGCATAAAATTCTTCAACACATTATATTCAAGGTTGTTGATCACAATAAAAGTGACCGGCAGGTTCTCGTTTGCGGCCGTCCACAAGGCCTGCGGCGAATACATAGCGGCACCATCGCCAACTAATGCGACCACCGGTTTGCGCCCTAAGCCTAGCGAAAAGCCCACGGCGGCCGGCATGCCCCATCCCAATGCCCCGCCCCGCAAAAACGAATACTGCCGGGTGTGATTGTTGTGAAGAAAATTGCGTACGTGGACGGCTGTGGCGATCGCTTCATCGACGATTGGCGTTTGTCCGATCGCGGCGACGAGTTCTCTCGCTGCAACGAGTGGGTGAATAACGCGTTTGCTTTCCAGCGCTTGCGCTTGATCGTGTAGTGTTTCCTTACGTTCGACGAATTCTTGTTCATGCCTACGTCTTTCTACTGCGTACTCGGCATCGCGTGAACCGATCTTTTCTTTGAGCAGCGCGTTGAGTTTGTTCAACGAATACTCTATGTCGCCGACGACGGAGAGCTTTGAGGGATAGGTTCTTCCAAGGTCTCGGCCATCCACTGACAATTGAAATAGATCGCAGCCTTCCGGTAAGGCAGATTCTTCCGAATAGAGGATCGTAATAAACGATTTTCCGCCGAGCGCGAACACGCAGTCGAAACCTTGCATCGCATTTGCGATGTCGGCTGCTTTCGTTGGCAAATTTCCTTGCCACAAATAATGGCTAGTCGGGTAAGGAATATGCGCGGGCCAGGACGATCCATAGACTGGGGCTGCTAGAATTTCGGCAAGTTCGACGACTTCTTTGTAAGCATTGTTTGCCGAGATCTCGTCGCCCGCAATAATTGCCATCTTGCCAGGTGCCACAGCCACTAATTCTTCAGCGAGCTCCGGAAGCGAATGCGCAACTGGACGCCGGTCTACGTGCGACACGGCAGACATCTGAATGGTGCTAGTTTCTTCCATGACGTTCATTGGCAGTGACAGAAACACTGGACCCGAGGGAGTCGCTTGGCTGTCTTGAAACGCGCGATGCGTCAGGATCGGTATTTGCTCGGGTGAGGTAATTTCGGCAGCCCATTTACAGCTTGGTTTGGCGATCGAGACTAAATCGCCTTGAAGTAAGGGATCCGTGATTGAATGGCGAGAATCTTGTTGCCCCGCTGTCACCACGAGCGGCGTACCGGACGTGTAGGCATTCAGCAAATTGCCCATACCGTGACCCAAGCCACCCGCGGTATGCAAATTGATGAAACCCGGTTTCCCTGACGCTTGCGCGTAACCGTCGGCCATGGCGACCACCGTCGCTTCTTGAAGTCCAAGCACGTAATGAATGCCTGGTTTGTCGATCAGCGCATCCATCAATGGCAACTCGGTCGTGCCGGGATTGCCGAATATATACTCAACGCCCTCTGTTTCGAGTACTTCGAGCAAGATATTCGCGCCGTTTCGTTGTACGGGATTGGTCATTCGTTGTGCCTCATTCGCGCCGCAGAATCGATGAAAGCATAATATGCCAATAATTTCGGTTTTTTATTCTTGATATACATCAATAGAGTTTTCTTTAAGGATATATTTCTATATTTATATTATTAATCAGAATATATTTCCTAAAGA
>JAQCEL010000076.1 GCA_027618655.1 Pseudomonadota bacterium
AGATGGCATCCCTGAGCATCAAGCGCGACTCCTTCCATGGCGAGTGGAACTACACGCTCTATCCATCATAGCAAACTCTAGCCGAGCACGATGCACAGAGCCCGATCGATCGACTTGTTTCGTGACGGGCCCTTAGTGCGACTGGCTGCTAGAATTCCTATTCGGCTTGTGCGATTACAATCCGCCCGGGATTTCATCGACGATAGCTCGCAGCTTGCGCAGATGTTGTTCCGCGTTGAAGTCGCCACCGAGCGTGCGCAGACACACATGCGTTAAACCCATTTTTCGCCACCCGCTTACTCTGTCCTGCCATTCCGACACGCGCGGTCCAACGACCGCGACCCCTGCTTCGGCACCGATGAGGCTCGGATCTCGACCGAACGTTGCGGCTGCGCTGCGGATTTTCGCACCAACGAGTGTAAATTCTTCGGGAGAGCAAAGCACAAACCAGCCGTTAGCTTGACGAGCAATTCGCTGAATGACGGAATTCACAGGTTTCGATTGCGCCCCTATCCAAATCGGTATGGGCCGTTGGGTGGGCAAGGGATTTAAGCCTGCGCAGCTCACTTGATCCCAGGTGCCGTCAAATTCGACGACGTCTTGAGTCCACAACAACTTAAGCAATTGCAGTTGTTCGTCGCAACGTCAGCCGCGGGTACGGAAATCCTGCGCCATAAATCGATATTCGTTTTCGTTTGCACCACCGCCAACACCGAGGCGTAGTCGCCCATTAGAAAGCAAATCCAACTCCGCTGCTTGCTTGGCCAGCAACGCCGTTTGGCGAAGCGGTAACACGATCACCGAGGGAACGAGTTCGATCCGATTCGTTACCGCCGCGAGATAAGACAGCAAGGTCAGGGGTTCGTGCAAATGACCACTTTCAGGTCTCAATACCTGATCCGGTACCCGAAGATGTGTGAAACCTAACTCGTCGGCGAGTACGGCGAACGCTTTGATGGCGCCGAGATCATCCTTTAACTCCCGAACCGGCAGTGAAACACCAATCTTCATTATCTCAATCTCCGTAACATCGTTGCGCGAATATACCTCGCCCGTTAGCGCCGATTGCTGAATTCGCGCAGAACACGCGGCATACCAACGTTTCGTATCATCATTTCCGTTAGCCATTACGTGTTTCGCGAACGTGGCAAAGTCCGCAAAACACAATGCGCTGATAGCGGCCAAGGTGGATCGATCCGAGCCGAGATATACCGACGCTGCGAGCCAGCTTTTCGAGCATTACGTAAAATCCGGCAATCCAGCGCTTGCCGACGATGCTCGGGCATCAGTGGATCGGTGCGAATGACTTTCTCCGCCCTTGATCACCCCTTGCTCGCTTGGACACGAGGGATGATCAAGGTTACCGCACGAGTGACTGGAATCTAGGCGACGCCGGCGCCCGATCCGGTGATTTCTCCGAGACGCTTCGTTAACGCCATGTTCTCGCGATAATCGATGGGGATCACGACTAGACTCGGCCCGTCTTCCTGGAATGAAGCTTCTAATTCGCCGGCGAGATCGGCGGAATTGCGCACGTTATGCATACTCCAACCAAAGGCTACTGCAAGCTGTGACCAGTTCGGATTCGAAAACGCCAGGTCCGTGTGTTTACCGAAATGAGCCTGCTGCTTCCAGGCAATGAGACCATAAGCAAAATCTTCCCAAACCATCATGGTCATGTTGCAACCGAGCCGCTTCGCGGTTTCCATTTCCTGGACGTTCATCAAGAAACCGGCATCGCCCGAGATACCGAGTACCCGCTTATCAGGGTTGATGAGACTCGCGGCGATTGCGCCCGGAAGTGCAAATCCCATCGAGCAAAAGCCATTTGGAATTAAACAGGTGTTCGGTTCATGGCAATGATAATGCCGCGCAATCCACATCTTATGGGCACCCACGTCGGACAGCACAATATCATTCGGACCCATCACCTGACGCGCATCCCACAATGCCTTCTGCGGCCGGATCAGCTCCTTCGTGTCGTCGTCGGCATGCGCCGCAAACTCTTGCTGCATGCGTTTGCGCACGTCCGCTTGGCGCGAAAAATCAAATTTTGCTTTCGATAAGCTACTCACGCGTTCATTGAATAGCCACAAGGTGTGCGCAAGATCGCCGATTAACTCGACTTCGGGGTGATAAGATTCATCGATCTCTGCCGGCAGGAAATCCGCATGGATAATTGTTTTGTCGCGTTTCGGATTCCACAGGCTCGGATGATACTCAACCATGTCGAAACCCAAGGTAATGACTAGATCCGCGTCGTCGATCACCAAAGTCGGTAAATCCTTGGCACCAAGACCAATCGTATACAGGCAATAGGCCGCGTCCATGTCGACGCAGCCCTTGGCCATAAACGTAGACAGCACGCCGATCCCAGTTGCCTCGCAAAACATGCGCAATTGTTTACTCGCGCGGCGACGAATACAGCCGTTGCCGGCGATAATGACTGGTCGCTTAGCTGCGGCGATGAGATCGAATGCGCGATTGGTAATTTTTTCGTCGACCACCGGCCGACGATAGCGTTGCGGCTTCATTGGCTTCGCATCTGTTTCATGGCTAGCAATGTCTTCGGGTAGCTCAATATGTACCGCGCCGGGTTTTTCGGAACGCGCAATGCGAACGGATTTGCGAATGATTTCCGGGATCGTGTTGGCGTTTAACACCGTTGTCGCCCACTTCGTCACGGGACGGAACATTTCCACGACATTCATGATCTGATGCGATTCTTTGTGCAATCGTGCCGTTGAACCTTGTCCGGTGAGGACTAACATCGGCGATCGATCCATGTTCGAATCGGCTACGCCAGTAATTAAATTTGTCGCACCTGGCCCTAAGGTGCCGAGGCAGCCGGCAGGCTGGCCCGTTAAGCGGCCGTAGATTTCGGCCATAAATGCCGCGCCCTGTTCGTGACGGGTCAACACGAAGCGTATTTTCTCCGACTGTTCTAACGACATCATGAAATCAGCGTTTTCCTCGCCAGGAACGCCGAAAATATACTCAACGCCTTCTTCCTCGAGACATTTCACCATTAAATCGGATGCTTTCATCATTCACTTCGTCACTGTTGTTAGATTCGTTACAAGGTTTTCGGCTGCCCGCACGGAGTATACAGCGCCTCAATTGGATCTGATTAATTCAAGACCTCGGCCCTGGTTCATCGACACCTTGAGATGAGCCGAAAAATTCTAGACGGAGCAATATCCAGCTTCGTTGTAAGATTAGGCCACCACTGGACGAAACGTTTTAAATCCACCACGAACTAAGACGGAGAATTGCCCGCTGATGAGCAACTTTACCCCGATTACTGCGCCGATGGCCGCGAGCGTCGTCAGCATCGACGTCGAAGCAGGTGCGACGATCACCCAAGGCCAACAAGTCGCCGTTCTGGAAGCCATGAAAATGCACCACATTATCGAGGCTGAAATGAGTGGCACCGTTGCCGAAATTAGGATGAGCATCGATGACGTCGTTGATGAGGGCGCAGTCCTGATTCTGGTCGCCGAGGCGAGTCAAGCGAGTGACTACGAACGCTCAACGGTATCCATCGACGTCGATGCACCGCGCGCCGATTTGGAGGAAGTCCGCCAGCGCCATGATCTCACGCTCGACGCGCAACGCCCGGATGCGGTGGCGAAGCGCCGTAAAATCGACAGTCGCACCGCGCGTGAGAACGTCGAAGATTTGTGTGATGCCGATAGTTTTATCGAATATGGTCAGCTCGCCATCGCTGCACAACGTCGCCGCCGCACGCTGGACGATCTCACGCGCCGCACGCCGGCCGACGGCATGATCGCGGGTTTCGGTACCGTCAATGCGAATGACTTCGGCGCAGAACAAAGCCGTTGCGCAGTCCTGGCTTACGATTACACCGTGCTCGCCGGTACCCAAGGTCACAACAATCACAAAAAGAAAGACCGCCTATTCGAACTCGCACAGAAATGGAAAACGCCGGTCGTATTTTTCACTGAAGGCGGCGGCGGTCGGCCCGGTGATGTCGACACCGACGACTTATTCATGAGTTGGTTGGATATCAAAACCTTCGCAACTTGGCCTCAGTTAAGCGGCATTGCGCCGCGCATTGCGGTCAATTCCGGTCGTTGCTTCGCGGGCAATGCAGTCATTTTCGGCTGCGCCGACATTACCATCGCGACGCAAAATTCGAACATTGGACTCGCCGGACCCGCCATGATCGAAGGCGGCGGGCTAGGTAAATACACACCGGAAGATATCGGTCCCATCGACGTCCAAAGCACCAACGGTGTCGTTGATATCACCTGCGCTGATGAACGCGAGGCGACGCAAATCGCGCGTCAAACTCTAGGTTATTTTCAAGGCAGTACTAAAAATTGGACCGTCGCAGACCAACGTAGCTTGCGCCACCTCGTTCCGGAAAACCGTCTCAGAGTCTATGACATGCGCGCGATCGTCACGGCGTTAGCGGACGAAGGGTCAGCGCTTGAACTGCGACCGAAATACGGTAGCGGACTGATCACCTCGTTGCTGCGTATTGAAGGGCACCCGTTCGGGCTCATCGCAAATGATTCGCGGTATCTCGGCGGTGCAATTGATGGCGATGGCGGCGAGAAAGGCGGCCGTTTCTTGCAGCTCTGCGATGCCTACGGGTTACCCGTTATTTCATTATGTGACACGCCTGGATTCATGGTCGGCCCGGATAGCGAGAAAACCGCCGCCGTTCGTCGTGGTTCACGCCTGATTATGGCCAGCGCCAACCTGTCCGTGCCCTTATTCACCATTATTGTGCGCAAAGGCTATGGACTCGGCGCGCAAGCCATGGCGGGCGGCAGTTTCCACCAACCGTTTTTTACGATCGCGTGGCCGACCGCAGAAATGGGCCCAATGGGACTCGAAGGCGCCGTCGAGCTTGGATTTAGTAAAGAACTCGCAGGCGCGAACAACGAGCATGAACGCAATGAGCTCTACGAACAATTGCTCGCTCGCATGTACGAAAAAGGGAAAGGCGTATCGGTCGCAACCGCGTTCGAAATCGACGCCGTAATTGATCCAGCGGAAACTCGGACGTGGCTGGTTCGCGGGCGTCTCGCGGCAGGACAACGGACATCGCCGCAAAGACGTATCGTGGACGTCTGGTAGCGGCTGCACGGTTCTAATCGGTTTAGGAATACAGCCAGAAAGATGTCCAGCTTTCCACATTTTCGTTTTAGTGGAACGCCAGCGCAACGCGGCGCCGCCTACGGCGAAACCTTACGTCGGCGCATCCAAACGACTTATGCGCTATACGCAGATAGAATATTTGCGCGAAGCGCGTTGAGCACTAGCGAGATAGAATCGCGTGCCAATAAGGTTCGCGCAATCGTGATCGATTTTGATCCGGCTTACGCCGCGGAACTCGACGCCATCGCGATTGGATCGGCGCTCACGCGCTGGCAGATCTATGCCTTGAACGCGCGCACCGAGATATTAAATACGCCGGTTACCGAATGTACGGCTTTGTATTTCGCCGATGACGCGATCCTCGGTCAAAACTGGGATTGGGTTCGGGCATTGGAAGATCTCGCCGTTCTCGTTACCTGGGATCTCCCCAACGGACACCAAGTGCTTAGCTTCACAGAACCCGGAATGCTTGGGAAAATTGGTTTTAACGACCGCGGCCTCGGCGTCTGCTTAAACATCATGTTTGCGCGTCACGCGCTCGACGGGCTGCCGGTTCACGTGCTGATTCGTGCACTGTTGGATTGCGGCACCATCGAACAAGCCCGCGCGGTCCTAAAACGTTCAGGATTCGGAAAATCGAGTCATCTCTTGGTCGCCGATGATCAAGGCAACGCGTGCAGCACAGAATTCGTCGGCAATGAAAGCTTTGAAGTCCAGCCCGTCGACGGCGTTTTATTACACACCAACCACTGCATCGCAGCGGCGGCGGAAAGCCGCACTGCCATTATCCCCACAACGGCAGAACGACTATCCAAAGGCGCAAGTTGGCTCGATCGCACAACGCAACGCGATCTCGCTACAATGCGCACAATCCTGTTGGATGATAGCCAGGGGGCTGTATCAATCAATGGCAGTTACCACCCGGAAGCACTACTAGATGGTCAAGATGTAGGCACTTGCGCAACGATTCTGATGGACCTTAAGGCGCGCACAATGCACATTAAGAGAGGTCCAGGAAGAGCCGGAGTTTTCGCTAATTTGGAGCTTTGACTAGGTTTCGAGAAGCGCGATCAAGTTAATCCAGCAAACTCACACTTTATTCGCACTGCAGCAAAACTTATACTTCCAGGCCGGCGCGATCCAGGGCCCAACGAACGCTTGGGGCCGTTTCTAAATTACATTGTCAATTTGGTTTTTAAATCGTTATGAATAACACAACTACCGACGAACAATCTCTAGAACTCGGTTTGTCGGGCTTCACCTATGCCGATTTATACGATCCCCGCGCGCTAGCGAGACTCACCACGATTTTTGGTGATTATCTTGCCGAAGCTGATAGCGAGCTGGCACTCCAATTCGGTCGCTACCACGAATGCCAAGGCGACGGCATGCAACCGGAGGATATCTCGAGCGTCTTAACTGATGCGGCGCCGTGGTTGGGGCGTTTTCTTGCGATGTTGTTCCGCATCGAAGATGCATGGAATGCCGAGCGCGACCTCATGCGCGATGAAGATACGACGATTTTCGGCTTCCGCAATGAGTTTATCGCGCCGCTTGCGAAACGTTTTAAGGGCGTCGACGTGAGCACCTTCGATCGTGCAGCAATCCTCGCCATGGTCGGCGCTCTACGCGATATCGCGCAAGCGGATGCGCGACTACCTGACGATCTCGAATATGTAACAGCGCGCGCAGCAGGGCTCGTAGGTGCCGAACCGGGCGACTTGGAATCACTCGCATCTGCCTTACGCGCTCGCCACCCCAATTTTGTTGCCGACGGTGATCCAGCAGCAGTCGTAGAGTCCGCGCGCGAAGCCTTGGCGCAATGGTGCGTACTCGTTCAACAAGACCCGAACTTCGAACCCATCGCTCACGAGACATGGGTTAGCTTCCGACAGCCCGCTAAGACCGATGTTGCGAAGCTCGTGCATTATCCGAAACACGAGCACGCAGGGTACAGCACGTGGGCTGCAGATTCGCACGATCTGCGCCGACGCGACGGATTTTCGCTAACCGATTTGCGCATGGGGCAACGCGACGTCCTGTATGAAATCGATCATTGCATTTATTGTCATGACCGAGATACCGACTCTTGCGCTAAGGGTATGCCGAATAAAAAAGACGGCGGATTCAAAACCAACGGCTTGGGCGTGCCAGTGACGGGCTGTCCGTTGGGCGAGAAAATTTCTGAAATGCACGTCGTCAAACGGCAAGGCGATAGCATCGGCGCCCTTGCTCTCATTGTCGTCGACAACCCGATGTGTCCGGGCACTGGCCATCGCATCTGCAATGATTGTATGAAGGGCTGTATTTACCAAAAAACCGAGCCCGTCAACATCCCTCAAATCGAGACGAACGTGCTCACTGATGTGCTAAAGCTGCCGTGGGGTTTCGAGATCTATGGCTTGTTGACACGCTGGAATCCACTCAATGTGAAACGGCCGCACATGCTGCCTTACAACGGCAAAAAGGTGCTCGTCGCAGGACTCGGACCCGCGGGCTACACGCTCTCGCATTACTTGCTCAATGAAGGTTTCGCGGTGGTTGGTATTGACGCTTTGAAACTCGAGCCGTTACCAAAACATCTAACGGGATCGCTCAGCGCGCCACCTCAGCCAGTGCGCGATTTTAAAACGCTCTATGAAGATCTCGACACACGTACCGTAAACGGCTTTGGCGGCGTCGCCGAATATGGCATCACGGTTCGCTGGGATAAAAATTTCCTCAAAGTGATTTACCTAACTTTACTTCGCCAACGTACTTTCCGTGCTTTCGGCGGCGTGCGCTTCGGCGGCAGCATCACTTTGGACGATGCGTGGTCGTTCGGATTCGATCACGTCGCGCTAGCCACAGGCGCCGGCAAGCCTTCGATCATCGGCATCAAAAACAACCTCATCCGAGGGATCCGCAAGGCGTCAGATTTTCTCATGGCCTTGCAACTCACGGGTGCCGCGCAAGACTCGTCGTTAGCAAACCTGCAAGTGCGATTACCCGCCGGGGTGATTGGTGGCGGTTTAACCGCCATCGATACGGCCACAGAAGTCATGGCCTATTATCCCCGCCAAGTCGAAAAGATCTTACGTCGTTACGAACGTTTGGCGGCAGACCTGGGTGCCGAGGTCGTGCGCGCACGCTACGACGCCGAGGAACTCGCCATTCTCGACGAAGCCCTAAGCCACGGACGCGCCGTGCGCCGCGAACGCGAACGCGCGAGTGGGCTTGGCGAAAAACCCGATTTCGCGACCTTGGTGCGAAACTGGGGCGGCGTTACATTGTTCTATCGCAAACGCTTAGAAGATTCCCCGGCCTATCGGCAAAACCACGAAGAAGTTAACGAAGCGTTGCAGGAAGGGATCGAGATTGCGCCTGAATTAGACCCGACTGAAGCGCTGGCCGATGAGCATGGCGCCTTGTGCGCCGTGCGGTTCGCGCGAACTACGGCAGAGTCAGATACTAACGAGTTGGAATTACCGCTCAAAAGTCTGTTTATCGCCGCCGGGACCTCACCGAATATCATCTACGAACAAGAGCACCCGGGGAGCTTTGATCTCGACGGAAAATTCTTCCAACGCTTCGAATCCAAAGACGGACACCTCGAAGCGATTAGCCGAGATGCCACCTTGATTCCGAAACTCGCGAGTGCTTCGCCACTCACCTCGTACGCCGAAAACGGACGCTTTGTTAGTTTTTACGGCGACAACCACCCGGTATATGCCGGCAACGTGGTCAAAGCGATGGCGAGCGCGAAAGATGGCTACCCCTACATCGTCAAACTTTTCGAAGACGAATTGAAAGACTTAAGCCCCGCCCAACAACCGCAACGCGAAGTGGATTTGCGACGCTTCATGCAGTCGCTGGACAACGCATTGGTCGCGACCGTGGTGGCCGTGAATCGCTTAACACCAACGATTATCGAAGTGATCGTGCATTCGCCCATGGCGGCAAGTAAGTTCGAACCCGGACAATTTTATCGCGTGCAAAATCCTGCGGCCTTCGCGCCGAAAGTAGAAGGTACGGTGTTGTCACCTGAAGGCTTAGCCTTGACGGGCGCCTGGGTCGATAAAGAACAAGGTCTTATCTCACTCATTGCACTCGAAATGGGCGCGTCCTCGCGTCTGCTTGCGCGTTGCCGACCAGGTGATCCGCTGGTGGTTATGGGTGTAACTGGCACGCCAACGCATATTTTGCATGACGGCACGGTGCTGTTGATCGGCGGCGGCCTCGGCAATGCGGTGCTCTTTTCGATTGGCAAAGCGCTACGCGCCGCCGGTAATCGCGTGCTCTACTTCGCCGGTTACAAGCGTGCTCAAGACGTGTTCAAAATGGAAGACATTGAAGCAGCCGCAGATCTCGTCGTGTGGGCGGTGGATCCGGGCGAAAATGTGAGCCAAATTCCGACTGGGCGGCCTCAAGATCGGAGCTATGTCGGTAACGTTGTGAAAGCAATGGTCGCGTATGCGAACGGCGAACTCGGTCCAATCGACATTAAACTCAGCGAGATCGATGAGCTTATCGTGATCGGTTCCGATCTCATGATGGCGGCGGTAAAACGTGCGCGCCGCGAAGAATTGGCGCCTTACTTAAACCCAAACCATCAGGCGATTGGTTCGATCAATTCGCCGATGCAATGCATGATGAAAGGCGTGTGTGCGCAGTGCTTGTGCAAACACATCGATCCGGATACAGGTGAAATTTCGTTCGTGTATTCATGCTACAACCAGGATCAGCCGCTGGATCGGGTCGACTTTCCGAATCTGCGCGCGCGCTTAAGGCAAAATTCCGTGCAAGAAAAACTCTCGAACTTATGGCTCGAGCATCTGCTCAATCGAGGTGCGCAATCATGATAAGGTCCATCTACTGATCGACAACACAGAGTGAGAATAAGGAGTTCGACTGATGACGTTCGAGATCCTCCCGTGGCATTGGATCGTGTTTGGCATTGCGCTGATGACGAGCGAGATGTTCCTCGCCACATTTTTCATTTTGTGGTTCGGGGCCGCTGCTGTCGTTGTCGGTATCTTGGTCTATTTCGTGCCGGACATTGCAACGAACGCGCAAATACTCACCTGGACAGTTCTTTCTACCCTGCTTGCCTGGTGTTGGTTTAAGTATCTAAAACCGCTGTCTATAGACCGCACCAAAGCCGGTCTTTCAAAAGAGGCGATTGTCGGTGAAATCGGCCAGGTCTTAGTCGCACCGAACGGCGACAAGCGTGGCAAATTGCGTTTCCCGGCCCCGATTTTGGGCGACGACGAATGGGTAATCATTTCACAAGACAATTTATCGATCGGCGATCGCGTCACGGTCACCGACGTATCTGGCAACTCGCTTATCGTGAAGCGAGTTGTGGCGGACAATTTCTAACATTCGTAAGCTCATACTTGGCGGAGAAAGACGATGGAAGCAGGACTCTTTGTAACACTAGCAATCAGCGTGTTCGTGATCGTCACGGCACTAAAAGGTGTCCGTCAAGTCCCGCAGGGTTACAAGTGGGTTGTGCAGCGCTTAGGTAAATTTAGTTCGTCGTTAAATCCCGGTTTGAATTTCATCATCCCCTACATCGACGTCGTCGCCTACAAAATCACGACGAAAGACATCGTGCTGGATATTCCTTCCCAAGAGGTCATCACGAAAGACAACGCCGTGTTGATCACGAACGCAGTTGCTTACATCAATATTATTTCTCCAGAAAAAGCCGTCTACGGGGTCGAAGATTATGTCATTGCGATCCAGACCTTGGTGCAAACCTCATTGCGCTCTATTGTCGGTGAAATGACTTTAGACGACGCGCTATCCTCACGCGAACACATTAAGGCGAAACTCAAAGCCGCCATTTCGGACGACATCGCGGATTGGGGGATCACGTTAAAGACTGTTGAAATTCAAGACGTCAATCCTTCGGCAACGATGCAACACGCGATGGAAGAACAAGCTGCCGCGGAACGGGCGCGACGCGCGACAGTAACGCGTGCTGAGGGCGACAAAGAGGCGGCGATATTACAAGCAGACGGTAAGCTCGAAGCCTCGAAACGCGAAGCCGAGGCACAAGTGATCTTGGCAAAAGCGAGCCAACGTTCGATTCAGATGGTCAGCGAGGCAATTGGCGACCAAGAAATGCCCGTCGTCTATTTACTTGGCGAGAAGTACATTAATTCAATTCAAGCGCTATCGACGTCGAGCAACGCGAAAACCTTGATTTTTCCAGCCGACATCCCGAATGCCATCCAGGGCATGATGGGTAAAAAGTAGATCGATCGAGTCTGACCCCATCGCTCCGCCGAGTCTGACCCCATCGCTCCGCCCATTGGACGCGGTGCATCCGTAGTCAACACCGACCGACAACTCGGAAGATGGGCCGACGATCGTTGACGAACTGATCCCGATATCCGCGGTCACGTGGTACATTCTGCAGCCAGTCATTGCACTTTGAGGTCCTCGCTATGCATGTCGGTTATTCACCAATTTTTCAGAACCCCGGTAATCAACGCTCCGACGCAGAAGTTTATGTCGAGGAAGTGCGACTTGCCGAACTCGCCGAACCCTTAGGCTTCGAGTCCATCTGGGCAATCGAACACCATTTCACGGACTACACCATGTGTCCGGATCCCGTGCAATTCCTGACCTATATGGCAGGAAAAACCAAGACCGTGAAGCTCGGTACCAGCGTCATTGTGTTGCCTTGGCACGATCCGATGAGAGTCGCGGAACAAGTTTCCATGCTCGATCACTTATCCGGCGGACGCATGATTTTAGGGCTGGGTCGCGGTCTCGGTAACGTGGAATACGAAGGCTTTCGCATTGACCAAGGCGAAGGACGCGAACGTTTCGTGGAGTACGCCGAACTCTTACTAGAAGGTCTAGAGCGCGGCTATATGGAAGGCGGCGACACGATCAAGCAACCGCGCCGCGACATTCGACCGCAACCTTTGAAATCGTTTCGCGGCCGCAGTTATGCGGCAGCCGTGTCACCTGAATCGATGCCGATCATGGCGCGCCTCGGCGTTGGCTTGTTAGTGATCCCGCAAAAACCTTGGGATGTCGTGAAGCAGGACTTTGCCATTTACCGAGACGTGTACCAAAAAGAAAACGGCTGCGAAGCGCCACAGCCCGTGTGCGGCGGTTTTTTCTTCGTCGACAAAGACGCAGGACGCGCCGAAGAAATGGCCTACAAATGGATCGGCGCTTACTACCATACTGCGATGAAGCATTACGAAATGGCCAGCGCCAAGTTCGGTACGCAAAAAGGCTATGAGTTCTACAAAAACGTCGGCAAATATATTGAACGCCATGGTCTTGACGGCGCGGCCAAAGATTTCACCGACCTGATGCCATGGGGTACACCGAAGCAAGTACTCGAGAAGATTGCCTACATTCGTGAGATCCTCGACATGAACTTGCTAACCTGCAATTTGAGTTATGCGGGGATGCCGTACGACGAGGCGAAGCGCAATATGCGCTGCTTCGCCGAATATGTTCTCCCAGAACTTCAGAAATGGGATACGAATCCCATCGCGACCCCGGCGGATCTGAATTTGCGGCTCGCTTCGTAGTCGCGTTCATGGCGACCTTTGCAGACTCGGCAGTGGCTAAGGCTTGCCAGTCTGGGGGCTGCTTATCGAACTTCACCGTGTGACGATAGCCCGAGACGATCGCTTCTAGCTCGTCCCGGCTGATCACCGAATCGATATTGCGGAACCCATGCGGCGCGCGCTAGTCGACAAGATCGAGCATCGCACCGTGAGCCCGCATGCGATTCGCTTCCACAACACTCGCGGTAGCGGGTCGGCGATTCGCACTGCACCGAGTGGCATAATGCGGACAAAATCGGAGAGGCCGCGATGTTTCTAAAAAACTGCTGGTACTGTGCGGGCTGGGATTACGAGTTCAGCCAAAGTCGAACAGCGATCATCGCGCGAACCATAGCGGGTGAGCCAATCGTTCTGTATCGCAAACCTGACGGCGAGATGGTCGCTTTCGAAGATCGTTGTTGTCATCGTCAAGCACCATTGAGCCTCGATCAAAAGAAGGTGATTCATTGCGCTGCGGCTACCACGGCCTGCTCTTCGGCCCGGATGGTGTGTGCAAGGAAATTCCCGGGCAAGCGATGATCCCACCGAAGGCGCGCGTACGCACTTACCCGGTCGTGGAAAAAGATAACTGGGTGTGGGTGTGGACGGGTGATCCGGCGAAAGCAGATCCGAAACACATTTGTTTTGCAGTTGGACCTGGAAAACCAGGTTACAACATCAAAACTTCCAAGGTGTCCGTTAATTCGAATTATCGTCTGGAAATTGAAAACCTAACGGATCTAAGTCACCTAACTTTTGTCCACAAAAACACGCTCGGCGGATCGGATGCATGGACGCACGCGGAAATTACCCGAACGGATATGGAGCGGGGATTTAATAGCTCGTTCTGGATGGCGAGCTCCCCGGTTCCGGCCTTCTCCATGCATTTGTTCCCGCCAGGTACCTTGTTCGACGTGTTTGCTAGTATCGACTTCACCTTGCCTTGTAATTTCGTATTGAACTTTCAAGTGTGGTCCCTAGGCACAGCGAAAGCCGGCAAAGAAAATGGTCAAATCCTACTTGACAGTTGGACGTCGCAAGCCGTGACACCGCGAGACGCAGACTGGGTCGACTACTACTACTCCTGGGGGCTGACAGACGCGACGGATTCGCCCGGCATGACCGACCTACTACTGGAAGCAGTGAACACCGCGTTCCTTGAAGACAAGAACATGCTCGAAGCGCAGTACCGGAGATTTAAAGAACATCCGGATGGCAACAAAATCGACATCAAGCACGATGCGGGTCCGAAAAAAATGCTGTTTCTACTCGACAAGTTCCTTGCGGCGGAGAACGACGATCTAAATCTCGTGAGAGCGAAAGCGAATTAATTCATCTGTGAAAACCTAGACTTCGTCGCGCAGATTAGCGTCTGCGTTTCAACTTGGATCGGCAGTATTTGAATGATGCTCGTGCCCTTGGATAACAGTCATTAGCGATAACTGCCTATCGGCCCGGAATCGATCGTCGAATCAGACACGCTGTCCAATCGTGACCTGCTGGAATGGGATCTCCCAATGATTCTCGTTGCAAACGTTGAGGAAGCAATAAATCATCGTGCGCTCCACTTCCTCGTAAAGATGGGCCGCATCGCCCTTGATATAAGCCTCAAACTCATAATCCAGCGAAGAGGCGTTGGGTAGGAAGAAATCGCCTTCGACTCGCATAACGTTGTCTTCACCGACGAGCTTGTTGAGCTCTTCTGTAAGTCGAGCCTTGAAGGTCTCCGGGATCCGGGTGGCGCCGTCCGCCTGATAACGGTAATCGATCCCAAACACCATCTGGATCCGGTAGCCGGAGGACAGGTTCATCGGGTTGAGCCCGAGATAGTTCTGGGTCGTATAAGTCTTCTGGCAATTACCGAAATCGCGCACCACGACCATCTCAGGACTCTGATGGAGGATCTCGCCGATGAAGCCGTCGTCGAGCTTTACCCAATCGCCCTCGCGGCTCGGAAACCACGGCTCGTCCGCCAAAGAAATTCGCGATACGTTACCGACGAGGTCGCGGATCGCCAGGTGCACGCTGCCTCCGGTCAGCCAGGGGTTTTCGAGGTGACTGTATAGATTCAGTGAGGTAACGCGCCAGGGCAGTCCCTGGTAAATCAGGCGCTCGCCCTCGCGAACCGAGCCGAGGTTCAACAGCAGCGTGAACTGCTCCGACACAGTCGGTAGGGACTTGACGGCGACCCATCCGAGTGCGCCGAGGAACAGCACGCCGATGCCGAGTAACAGCCAGTCGTTACGCAAGTTGAACACCACCAAGGTAGCCGTGATGGCTATGATGAAGCTGAATGTCCGTAGTAGCAGCTCCGTCAGGCGCTCGAAGCTCGAACGAGTATGACGCCGCGTGGCGCGCATGCGCTTCACCACGCCGCCGAGGAAGCGTAGCACGCCGAACACCGCCATGAAGGTCGCCAAGCCCAGCAGAGCGTTGACACCGCGATTGCGCACGAAGCCCGTAAACGCCTCGCCGGTCGATGTGAGAAAAGACGCTTTCGCGTCCAGCGTAGACTGGAGCTGCTGCTCGTAAATCTGGTTCTGATCCGTAAGCGTCTCAAGCTCGCGCTCCCAGTCTTCGAGCATGCGCTTGAGTTGTTTTGTGAGTCCCTCGTTCACATTGCGAGCCATTAGGCGGCGCAGGTTCGCGATGGCCAGCTGGGCTGTCCGTATGCGTTTGTTACTCTGCTCGATGAGCTGGCGGAGTGTCTCGATGTCACGCGAATCGCGCGTTGCAGAGTTCAACGCATAGACCAGCGGCTGTGCCAGTTTCACCAGTTCGCCCTGAAGGTCGAAGGATTCCGGCTTGCTGGCGCGATAGTCTTTGACCGCGATGCCAGTCGCGATCGATTCGAAATTGACTCTGAGTTGCTTGAGATCCTGCTTTGCGCTTTCTAGCGTTTCTTGAAGCGCATCCGCTTCGGTACCCGGATCCTGGCGCTTCAATTCCTGTAATAGGGACTTGATTTCGGTCTGCCGGGACTTGATTGCGTCGAGCACGGCAACGAGCGCGTCGAGTGCTTCCGTTTCGGTAACGGCAGCCACGCGCTGTTCACGCAACTGCTCCTCGGGCACATCATGCGCGGCTTGGCCCGCCGCGAGTCCCTGGGCAACCGACACCGCCGCCTCCGGCTGATCTGCGGCGGTGGCAACCATGGAGCCGAGAAACAGGACCACCGCCAAGGTGACGAAGGTTTGAGGACAGTGAGAGAAGAGTCGATCGCGAAATGCCATGCCGTATCCGTGGTTACCTAACGCGCGAATATAACCTGGAATCTGCCCGGGCGTCTGTGTGCATTGACGGGGAGATGAGTCCCCTATTTCCATTTGATGCGTACCGAATACTAACAGTTACCGACTATCGAGCGCCGCGCGAATGCGTTGCGCATGGGCTTCTAGAACTGCTCCGTCTTCCATGTCACGCGCATGCAACTTGAACTCTAATCCATCGTGTCGTGGCAGGATGTGGAAATGCAAATGAAATACAGTCTGCCCTGCCGCGCTACCGTTTAGTTGCGCAATCATGATCCCAGGTGCCTCGAAAGCTTCTTTGACCGCGCCAGCAACTCGTTGGGTCACTAAAATCGTCGCTGCGAGATAATCCGGATCGACATCTAAGAGATTTTCGGCAGGAAACTTTGGTATGACTAAGGTATGTCCAGGTACCTGCGGCATCACGTCCATAAAAGCTAAGGTTTGCTCATCCTCGAAAACACGATACGAGGGTATATCCCCGCGTATTATCTTCGCGAAAATATTCTCATTCGCGTACGGCATAGTTCTTCCCCTTAGTAATTATTTTCTTATTCGCCGCTCGGTGTCGCCCTTATGGTTGCAAGGTAATTTAAGGCGCTTCCTCACTTCCACCAAGTTGTCCGAGAACGACGGGGCATGCCCGAGGTCCGCGAACTCTGCGGAGCTGATATTGTTCACCGTTGCGCGATTAAATTGCGCCCAATAACCTACGGTAGTGACGATACTACCTGGATTCACGTCGTCAGTGACCCGGGCATCGCCTTCGAACGATCCACGATCGTTGAACACCGTGACGACGTCCCCATCGCGAATGTCGCGAGACCCCGCATCAATCGCACTCAACAACACAAACTGTGCGCCTTGCGTCTTAATCTTTTGTCCCGTGTTCGCATAACAAGAATTCAAAAACGCATGACTCTTGGGGCTGATCATACTTAGCGGGTAACGCTTAGCGAGTTCGGAATTCGTAGCCGGACTTTCGCGCGGTGGTAGATAGTCAGGTAGCGGATCGACAAACTCGCCGCCTTGGAATTGTTCATACATTTGGCGGAACGGTGCGGCAACGAAATTGCCACCGGCCGCAATCGACGACTTGAATTCGCACTTTCCAGACGGCGTTGGAAATTTACCGTCGCGATGCGGCGCTCGAATGTTCGGATCCCCAACATTGAGCCTTTGATAGCCTGTTGCGCGCAGCAAGTCCAAGCTTATCCCCTTGCACATCGGCGAATCCCAGTCGATGAACCGCGCTAGACATTCGCGATCGCTCCAAGCAAATTCTTCGTCGGTAAATCCCATCTGCGCTGCTAAGCGGCGAAAGATCTCCCGATTCGACAACGCTTCACCAGGAGGATCGATACATTTCTCGGTATAGGTAAGGTAGTTGTGTCCCCACGCGATAATAATATCTTCCATTTCCGCACCCATCGCCGCAGGCAACAGGATATCTGCGTAAGCCGCAGTATCAGTGATGAAATGCTCGGCGCAGACAAAGAACAGATCGTCGCGCAGCAAACCTTCAATGACTTTTTCCGATTCTGGGGCCTGAGTGACTGGATTGGTGTTCCAGCACATCATTGACTTGATCGGCGGCCCGGCCGGCGGTTCGTCAGTGAGCATGCGACCTAATCGCAGGTTGTTAACCACACGGGTCCCTTGCGGGATCCAATCCGCACGACAAATCGCATCGAACTTGTAGGGATGCTCCCAGAACGTCATACCCATAATGCCGCCACCGACGTCGCGCCACGCACCAGTGAGTGAGGGCAGACAACACACTGCGCGGATCGTTTGGCCGCCGCCGCGGTGTCGCTCTAGTGCAATGCCGATCCGTATCGCACTCGGCTTGGTCGTCGCATATTCTCGCGCGAGTTGTCGGATCGTCTCGGCCGGCACGCCGGTAATTTCGGCTGCCCACGCGGGGCTCCGTTGCGCCGCGCGATCCGCTAATTCCTCGAAACCTTCCGTGTATTGTGTGACGTAATCTTGGTCCACGAGATTTTCGCTAATGATCGTATGCATCATCGCCATCGCGAGCGCGCCGTCCGTACCCGGCTGGGGCGCGATATGCCAATCGGCCGCTTTTGCCGTGCGCGACGCATAAGAATCAATCACAACAATTTTCGCACCGCGTTTCTTTGCCTCTTTAACGAAATGCCAATGATGCAGATTCGTACTGACGCTGTTGCACGCCCAAATGATAATAAATTTCGAGTGGACGAAGCTTTCGGGATCGAGTCCCGCGCTGGGTCCGTGGGTCATTAGCCAGGCAGTGGCCGATCCTTCTCCGCAAAACGTGCGCTCCATGACGGTCGCACCTAGGCGATTGAAAAAAGCGTCGCCACCGTTTAGCCCATGCACGAGTCCTTGATGCCCGAGGTAGCTGTTCGGGACGATCGCTTGTGGTCCGTGCTTGGCAATGATCGCTTGCCACTTAGACGTGATCTCGTCGAGCGCGGCATCCCAGGTGATACGCTCGAACTGCCGACTCCCTTTCGCGCCGGCCCTGCGCATCGGATAGAGCAAACGATCCGGGTGATAGTGACGTTTCTCGTAGTCATTCAATTTCACGCACAAGCCACCGCGGGTCACGGGATGCTCACGATTACCGCGAACCTTGACCAAGCGTCCGTCCTCGACTTCAAACACCATCGCACACGTATCGGGACAATCGTGGGGACATGCACCGTGATGCAGCGTTCTCAATTTTTCTTGCATGTGGCCACTCCTATCCGTTCGTTCACGCAGGATAATTTCAGCTAGGATGCTACGCGAGTTAATTGGCGTTTATGCATCCGATCGATACGATCGTCGCTGAACGCCGCCGCTCGACGCGTTTTCAAATCGAGTGCGACCCCGATCCCTTGGCTGTGCAGAACTAGGCGATCGCGATCAAGATCGAAAACCAAATGACTAAGGCGCATCGTTTTTTGCGTAAATGACCGTAGTCCAGACAATATAACGAAACGACTGCCTACTGTAAGCGGATTGTAGTAATCAATTCTGATCTCAACCACCGCGCCACCCAGTTCGCCGGAACTGCGTAGCGCGAACTCTTCGTTACTTTGCATCGATGCCATGAGGTTCGGAATCGCGTCAGAAATTCTTCCGGTATATTGATGAACCTCCATATCGCCCCCTCGAGTACATTCCTCCCCCATC
>JAQCEL010000311.1 GCA_027618655.1 Pseudomonadota bacterium
TAAAGAACGCTGGATGGAACGATGCTTTTCGAACCGAGCTGCTCTTTGGTTAATTATTGCTCAAGTATGATTTTGCCCTGTGTGTGCCGCAGTGCGCATTTACGGCACCGTGTCACGAAATGCGCATCTAGTGCACAACGGGGGCATTGAACCGGAGATTCAACTTTACGATCTCAGATCCAGGTCGTCGGTGGCGCTATCGAAACCTTTAGCGCTTAACGCGCAAGTTCCGAAATCGATGTAGCGTCGTAGACGTCGTTGGAAGGTCGTCACACGATCGTCCACCCAGACGATCCGAGATGGGGACAACGAGGCATTCGGATTTTTACGTTCTGTTGTATTTATCCTCAAACCGCACAATATCGTCCTCCCCGAGGTAACTGCCTGATTGTACTTCGATTAATTCGCACGGAATGACCCCGGGATTCTCTAGTCGGTGCGTTGCGCCCATCGGGATGTAAGTTGATTCGTTTTCGGAAAGCAGGAAGTTTTTGTCCCCACAGGTGACCCGCGCGGTTCCACTCACCACGATCCAATGCTCGGCGCGATGGTGGTGCATCTGTAGTGATAGTGATGCGCCTGGATTAACGACGATTCGCTTCACTTGGAATCTAGTACCGGAATCAACGCCTTCGTAACTCCCCCACGGGCGGGACACGCGCCGATGGAATAGCCGTTCGTCGCGCCCTTGTTCTTGCAGCCAATCGACGATTTTCTTCACGTCTTGCGCGCGATCCTTACGCGCGACCATCACGGCGTCGGACGTCTCCACAATGATGAGATCGTCGCAGCCGAGTGCGGCCACGAGTCGGTGCTCAGCGATGACGACATTGTTCTTAGCGCCCTCCACATGCACGTCGCCGCGGATCACGTTGCCGTCCGTGTCGTGCTCAGAAACGTCCCAAATGCTCGACCACGATCCGACGTCGGACCAACCGACGTCGAGCGAAACGACCGCGCCACGATCTTTGCCTTGCGCAACAACGGGCTCCATAACCGCATAGTCAATGGAATCACTCGGGCATGCGCTGAAAGGGTCTTTACCAAGGCGCACGAAGTCACCGTCTGTTTGCGCTTGCGCTACTGAATTTCTGCACGCGTCCAGCATCGCCGGGTTAAATTCACCTATGGCAGCTAACCAAACGCTAGCTCGCATTAGAAATATTCCGGCGTTCCAACGATAGTCGCCGTTTGCGAGGTATTCGCTCGCCGTTTGCAAATCCGGTTTCTCTCTGAACGAGGCGATCACATTGCTCTCGATCCCGTCAACTGAGAGACGTTCGCCTAATTGAATATAGCCGTAACCTGTTTCCGGCTTATCCGGGATAACCCCGAAAGTGACTAAGGAATCGGCGGTTGCTAACTCGGCACCGACCGTCACCGCGCTTAAGAATCCGGCGGTGTCTTTGATTAAATGGTCTGCCGGCATCATCAACAGCAGCGGGTCTTCGTCTCCCTCGCTCGCCAATAATGCCGCACAGGTTAGCGCCGGGGCGGTATTCCGCCCGACGGGCTCGAGCACGATACTGTGTAATTTTTGCCCGATCTCACGTGCCTGCTCGCCGACCATAAAACGATGTTCTTCATTGCACACGACCATCGGTGGCGCAACGTTCAACGCGCTACTGCCAGTCGGACTAAGCCTCGACAACGTGTCTTGCAACAGCGTCTGGTTGCCACTAACACACAGGAATTGCTTAGGATAATGTCCACGCGACAGCGGCCATAGCCGGGTTCCGCCGCCGCCGGCGAGAATGATCGGAATCAATTTCATCACTGGTTTGTTTACCACTCGTCTTCTTTATATCGCCATTTGAACATCCCGATCACGAGTGAACGGACGCGCCATTATTAAGGTTTCGTCGCCACATCAAAAGCGGCCGACTTTGCAATAGTAGCCGTCGTGCCATCGTCTACTATGAACAAGACGGCCAAATCGCGCTGTGCTGCAACGCTCATTCCCGCACTGTAGCCCATGCTCATAAACGCGGTCGCCCAGGCGTCGGCCAACATTGCACTTGGATGCACGACAGAAACGGCGGCCAGTTCATGCTGGGTAGGTGCGCCGGTTTTCGGATCGATCGTATGTCCATAATGCGTACCGTTTATTTCGAAGAAATTACGATAGTTGCCTGATGAGGCGAGGCCCGTGTTAGCTAGGGCAACGGTCCGAACTATCTGGCGGCCCGCATCACGCGGATCTTCGATACCAATTTTCCAGGCGACTCCGTTCCTATTCGTTCCAGCCGCGCGCATCTCACCACCGATATCGACCAGAAAGTCCGCGAACCCCTTTTCAATCAAGAACTCCGCTACCTGGTCGACCGCGTAGCCTTTAACGATGCCTGATAGATCGATGTACACGTCCGCTCGGCGCTTACGCAGTGCCGGCGGATCCGCCTGCAACTGCAGATTCGCGGCGCCGACGTCGCGACGTGCAGCTTCGAGCAGGCGACTATCTGGAATCACCCCGGATCCTCGCTCGGGACCGAATCCCCACAGATTCACAAGTCCACCGACCGTTACGTCAAAAGCGCCGGCCGAAGCCCCGCTAACCGAAAGTGCGGCTTCCAGTACGCTGTATAACTCAGCAGAAATATCAATCCAGTCGGCCGATTTATTTTGGTTAACACGAGATAATTCGGAGTTTGGATCGTAAGTCGACATCGAAGCGTTGATGCGCGCAAGTAGCGCTTGAATCTTTAGATTTAGCGATTCGTCGTCATTGTGCTGGTTCGGTACGACGATGGTCACCGTATATTCGGTGCCCATCGTCGTGCCGACCAACAGCATCGTTTCTCGTTCCTCGGCGCAACTCATGAGGAACATGCCGATCACGAGCCACATGCAATGTATCTGCAGGGTCTTAGCGAAGGGTCCGCCGACTGCGAATGAACCGCTGAAATCTAGTTGAGTCATAACGCGTCGTACGCTGTAGAAAAGCGGATGCGGCGCGCGAGCGCTAATATCCGACATGAACGTTATTGGCCACCGAGTACACTTACACGGACGAGCCATGAGCAAATGGGCGGTTCTGCCGTGCGCCAGATCGGCGTTGAATTTTCATGCACGGATCCCTACTTTCCGCGCTACGCCGCATCGACTAGAATTCGCGGCGCCATACG
>JAQCEL010000312.1 GCA_027618655.1 Pseudomonadota bacterium
GAAAAGCGTGCATATCTGCCGGCTGGCGGATATCATCACTCGCGATGGACAATGGACTGGACATCGGTGAACAGCGCTGTGTGCTCGCATTTCACGCCGCAGCATTTAGTAACCATAAAAAACTCGTGGAATTTTCGCGCGAGTTCGTCCGCCTGCGTTCCGCGGGTGTCCCGATCGAATCTACGAGAATTGGGCTAGAGTCCCTAGCGAACCGCTTAGCGTGCGTACTTGACTGGGGCATCGCTGATCGTAGTTTGGAGTGGGCGTCCGGCCGCGCGTGCCACATTGCGACAATTTTTGATCCGCTTTATCCGCTAATCCTACGTGAAATTCCAATGCCACCCGTCGTCCTGTTCGTTCGAGGCGATATCGAGGCGTTGCAGCGAACGCAAATCGCGGTTGTCGGCAGTCGTAAGCCCAGCCATTCAGGCGCCGAGATAGCGTTTCGGATCGCCCGCGCATTGAGCGAGCGAGGATTCCTCATTACGAGCGGTTTAGCGAGCGGAATCGATAGCGCGGCCCATCGTGGCGCGCTCGCCGGTGGAGAGCAAACCGTCGCTGTGTTTGGTTGCGGAATTGACCGGATTTACCCAGCGGGACATCGGCGACTTGCCGATGAAATATCGAATAACGGATGCTTAGTGTCCGACTTCCCATGGGGAAGTCCGCCTCGCCCGTTTCACTTTCCCAGACGAAACCGGATCATCAGCGGGCTGTCGATTGGCACGCTAGTTGTCGAAGCGGCAGAAAAAAGTGGTTCAATTTCGACAGCCATGCATGCACTTGAGCAGGGTCGTGAAGTGTTCGCTATTCCTGGTTCGATTCGCAATCCGATGGCCGCAGGATGCAATCGATTGATCAAGCAAGGCGCGACGCTGGTAGCTGGAATCGAGGACGTGATCGAGCAGTTGCCACCGTTGTCGGCGAGCGTCGCTTCACCGATGACGAGCACAGTCGATAACGTGTCTCGAAACGCGATACCAACCAGTGCGGCCGAACGTTTGTTGCTCGGTGCCCTTGATTTTGAACAAACAACGTTTGATGACATCGTCCAACGTACTGGATTGACGACAACAAACGTTTCCTCCATCCTGTCGGCCCTTGAGGTCAGGGGCCTCGTGCAGTCGCTCGCGGGCAATTCCTACATCAAAACGGTTCCGTGAACGCTGTGACAGTGGCTGCTGCGAGGCACGCGATGGATTTGAAAGCGCGCTGGTACGTTGCGATCACATGGGCAGCTTGCCCAGCGAGGCACAAATGAAACAAACAGTAATTGATATCCTGATCTACCTTTTTGAGCATTATGTTGACGACGAAATCGAATTAGACGACGACGAGGACCGGGTTAAGTCGGAATTAAGAGCAGCAGGATTCGATGGCATCCAAGTAGGCAAGGCCTTCGATTGGTTACAGGGATTAGCCGTGACCAATGAGCAGCAGGCTGCGACAATCGTCGAAAACGCGACGTCAGTGCGGATTTATGCAGCGGAGGAAGCGTCCAAACTGGACGCCGAATGCCGGGGATTTGTTCATTTTTTGGGACAAGTAGGTGTGCTAGATGCAACTAGCCGCGAGGTTGTATTGGACAGGATCATGGCCTTGGAGGCCGATGAAATCGACATCGAGGAACTCAAGTGGGTCGTCTTGATGGTATTGTTTAACCGGCCCGGCAAAGAACATGCCTTTGTGTGGATGGAAGATTTGGTCATGGACGATATGTATGGTTGTGTCCACTAACCCCACTCGAACGAAATTTAAGAATCAGATAAGCAGAGTCTTATGGCCCGCAACGTAGTCGTAGTTGAATCCCCGGCGAAAGCTTCGACGATCGAGAAGTATCTTGGCAAGGATTACGTAGTGCTGGCGTCCTATGGGCACGTCCGTGATTTGAGACCGAAAGAAGGTGCAGTCGACACGGAAGGTGATTTTGCGATGCGCTACGAGGCGATCGACCGCAACAGCAAACACGTTGACGCTATTTCGAAGCAACTCAAAAAGGCGGACACGCTGTATCTCGCGACTGACTTAGACCGCGAAGGAGAGGCGATCTCCTGGCATTTAGTCGAGTTGTTACGCGATCGTAATTTGCTCGAGGGCAAAGAAGTTCATCGGGTTACTTTCCACGAAATCACGCCGCGAGCGATCAAAGCAGCGATTGATGACCCGCGCGAAATATCAATGCCTCTCGTCAACGCGCAACAAGCTCGGCGCGCGCTCGATTATTTAGTTGGCTTCAACATTTCGCCACTCTTATGGAAGAAAATTAAACCGGGCTTGTCGGCTGGGCGTGTTCAAAGCCCAGCGCTCAGAATGATAGCTGATCGTGAAGACGAAATTGAAAAATTTGTACCGCGGGAATATTGGACGATTGAGGCAGACGTGGCTGCGGAAAAAGGCGATTTTTCCGCGAAATTGAGCGTTCTGCGTGATGAAAAAGTTAAACAGTTTTCAATCTCTAACGAGAAGGAAGCAACTAAGGCCAAGAAAGCGTTACTCAAAGCCGCAGATGGCAAACTCAGGGTTAATAAAATCGAGCGTAAACAACGCAAACGGAATCCCGCACCGCCGTTTATCACGTCGACTCTGCAGCAAGAAGCCGTGCGTAAATTGGGATTCACGGCGCAGCGCGCCATGCGAACCGCTCAGCAGCTCTATGAAGGTATCGATGTAGGTAATGGTAGCGAAGGACTGATCACGTATATGCGTACGGATTCGGTGAATCTTGCGTCAGAAGCTGTCGCTGAAATTCGCGAATTTATCGCGAACCGTTATAGCAAGGATGATGTGCCACGCAGTCCCCCGGTATACAAAACACGCTCAAAGAACGCACAAGAGGCGCATGAGGCGATAAGGCCCACCGCAGCTCACCGGATCCCTGCTGAAATTAAGCAGTTTCTTACTGACGATCAATTTAAACTCTACGATTTGGTTTGGAAGCGTACCGTCGCGAGTCAAATGGTACATGCGACCATTGATACGGTAGCAGTCGATCTGAATTGTGGGAAAGTCGGTGTTTTTAGAGCAAATGGTTCGACAGTTACGAACCCTGGATTTATGGCCGTCTATCGGGAGGGAACGGACGACGAGCCGGAAGCCGACGAAAAAATATTGTCGCCACTGGAA
>JAQCEL010000077.1 GCA_027618655.1 Pseudomonadota bacterium
ATAGCGGGCATCATACCGCCACTATCAAACACCGTCGTTCAGTATCATCTGGCTATTGGAATATACTCCGTCAAAGTTTAAAGCGCTCGATTCACAGGCCCACGAACTCAATCATGGCATCTACTGCTCAGGCAACGTTCTTCGGGCAAAATAGCGATCCAGAAGATCCGGATCGTCGAAATGACGACGTCCGACGAACGCGATTGGATGGTGGCCTTGCTGGCGCATTGCGCCCGCAGAAATGACGCCCATTGGCCATAACAACCAGCGTTCGGCGCGTTCAGTGTTCTTCACCAACCCGTTCTGATTAAACATGCTTGCGTTTTTTCCGTCTGTACTAGGAAGGCTTCTTAACTGATTGTAGGTTACGTGAGACAAGTGTTTAGATGTTCCAGAGTCAACTACGCGTTCGACGCTTTTAATGTAATGCGCGTTGCTGGAGATCGAAATCTGGAGTCGCGCGTCGTCGATTCGGGGAAGATTTTTCGGGATCCACAGAGGTTCTTCGAAACGCGGGACCTGAGTTTGAGACGCTAATCTAGCGGTCGGAAAGGCCATGTAGTAGCACCCGCAATTATGCATTGCATCAGCAATGAGTGGCTCGCCCGATTGGTCCAAGGTAACGCGCCAAGTTATTCCATCTATGCGTCCGCCGAGAATATCGAATAGCCCTTGCCTCGGGCGGCGCGCAAACCATATCGTGTAATTCAATTGTGCTAGGACTTCGCCGCCAAATATCGTGTACGTCAATTGCGTGTAAATGCTCGATCGATCAACGGAAACGAACGCTTCACTGCCGTCGTGCATGACTGTGCCAATCCGATCATTGTCGGATTGTGTATCGATTGACCAAATTGGGCTGTGCCGAATCAATAGCACAGCGAGTAATGCCTCCGATATAACCGGGATCCCAAGCCTGTCCAGTTCGAAGTCAGTTCGATCGTGTGCGCTCGGCGAATTCGTTACTGTTGGATGTAATGAATATTTCTGCGTGGCATCACAGCAATTCGGATCGGGCGGCATCATGAAGGAACCGCTCTCTCGAGCGTGCAGACGTTTAACACCCTGTAAGACAAACCACGAACTCAGCGGATAGAAGCCGAGTCCACGGGTCCACGACCGATACCGATCAGGCACGACTGCGCGTTCAACAACTTGACCAAACGCGGTCTCGTCCGCTAGTACAAAGTTCTTCATCACCGTTCTGCATCGCTTTAACTCGGTGCTGGATGCAACCAGCGAGCTTCGACTGTCAGGAAGATTAAGGTGTTCGATAGTCCGAGCCTCTTCGTCCAGAGCGGAGAGTCGATCTATCCACATCGCACGCGTTTCCGGGTAATGCACACGATCGGCCAAGGATGCGGTCAATCGGCTAGTACGTAGAAACGGATAACCGGCAATTAAATGATCTTGCACATCGCGTACGCCCATTCTTAAAATCAAATCGTCGTCTTGCCAGTACGTTGCAAAACACGCGGCGACTTCTGGGTCAGCAGAGACTAAGTCGTTCGACCGCGGGTTGATTGGTGAGAATGCACAGCCGCTAATTATCGAAATGGACCCAAGCCATGCGGCAAAAACTGAGTGCGCTTTAAAATCGTCTAAAATGAATGTCATAGCAAACAAGTATCCAGCATTAACGGCGCAATGCCACGCTACCAGTGACATCATCCTGACTATGAGGAACTTGAAAACGCATAAACGACTGCGACTGCAGCCGCCGGAAATGGCGATGTCACTAGCAGCTTCTTAGCATACGGCACGATATGGACACTTCTCACGAGCTTATTCCCGTTAGCATTCTCCACGCCTATGGCCTAAATCCGACCACGATTGAACGAAGTATGGATGGGCTGATTAATCAGACGTGGTTTGTCGAAAACTATTCAAATACGCGCTTTGTTTTGCAACGCCTGCATCCCGCGATCGGGCCGCAAGTCAATAGGAAGATCGATCGAATAACGCAACATTTGACGAGCTTGAATCTCTGTACCCCAATGCTCATTACAGCCACGTCAGGGCAAGATTGTGTTACATGCGACGGTTTTGTCTGGCGATTACTGGGTTATGTTGCAGGTAATAGTTTCAACAATGTCCCCGATTTGCAGCATGCGCGGGAGGCAGGCTCGGTGCTGGCAAGCTTCCATGGCGCTTTCTTAGATTACCCGGACGTCAGTGAATTTGAGCGATCGCAGATCCACAACTTGAAAACCCATCTGGCTAACCTGGACCAGGCCCTGAGTGACTATGCGAGCCACGATAGGTTCGTCGAGATCCAAACACTCGCAGACGAGATCATGCACCGCGCAGAAAGGCTCCCTTGCGTTACAGAAAGCGCACCTTGCATCGTTCACGGGGACCCAAAAATTTCGAATATTCTTTTCGATCCGAGCGGTCGAGGGTTGTGCATGGTCGATCTTGATACAGTCGGGCTGATGCCAATCGTTTGGGAACTTGGCGACGCATTCCGGTCCTGGTGTAACCCGCATGACGAAGATGCGCCAGAATCCGAATTCTCGTTAGACATGTTCAAAGCCGGGCTTGAAGGCTACGCATCTGGTCGTACCGTACCGCTCGATCACGAAGATGCTGCTGCAATCGTCGGGGCCACGCGAACTATCTACACCGAGCTTGCAGCCAGGTTTTGCGCTGATGCGCTGCGTGAAAGTTACTTCGCCTGGAACCCCGCTCGGTTTGACAGCCGCACCGAACATAATCTTGCACGTGCGCGCAACCAATTGAACGCGAGCTCAGATCTAGCTAAGAAAAATGACGAGGCAGAGGAAATTGTTCAGAGGATTTTCGCGCATCGCGCTTAAGTCCGTCTTTCCGAGGAGCTAGGCTCAGGAACGAAATGATCTCAAATTCGCGAAATGCTGGATTACGCAAAATATCCGTTTTGAATATATTGTTTTGCGTAACGATCACGTCATGCACGACACTCAGCACAGTGAAGGATGGGAAGCCAGTGCGCCTCAGCCGTGGAGAATTCGCTGAATACGCTGAAGCCACGTTTCGTCATCACAACCTTATCGTCAACGAAATAATTACGACGTTCAGTCTTGGAGACGACGACGCGAGAGCCAGTGAGGAATTGACTCGCGCGGAGGAAAAGATGAGCGCTGTATGCCAACCACTGAATGAAATGGTAAACGCGACGGTCGAGAGGCGCAAAATTTCGCTGTGGGCGAAATTAAGGTTGCCGGATCAAGTACCGCAGTGCGCCGACGCGACGCGATCCGTCGAACGAATCCTCTCAGTAATGCAATAAGCCCCGGTTAATTCGATCGCAATCCACCCGGTGTCTGGACTCTTGCTTTACTAAGCTCGATGCCTCGTTAGCCCGTTTCGCGATTCGTTGCAAAGCCGACCGATGATCCAAGAATTGCAGCAGGTTTTTTCATGCTTTCCTGCCACAACAGCGACTCCATCATGATGTGCAGCGGTTGGTCCTGGACCGTTAATTCGTAGACGGGCTCATCATAAGACGCGTGATTGTGTACCGCCCAACCCGGTGCCGATACCATTAAATCTCCTGCACGCCATTCGTATCGTTGACCTTCTACGACGCTGTAGCCAGCGCCGCGGAAATAATAATTAATAGCTGCCGAGACGTGCCGATGTGGCCGATCGATGATGTTGGGCGGGCGAATAGTAATTGTTGCAAAAAAGCTCGGCGTTGTGCCATTCGAACGGCCGGTCATAGGGTTGTACATAAGATAAAGTCGGCGACCCACGTAGTCCTTTCCAAGCACCGTGAGCTTATCGAGATTTTCTTGCACTGTTTCCCATGGCCAGTGTAAGGCTTTGGACTCGACTGCGGGCGGCGAAATCAATGTTTCGTACGGCATTAGTAGCGCGCCCTCGTCGTCGATCGGAAACGTTCCGTAAGGGCTCGCGCCGCGGTTCGACGGCGCCGCAGTTGAATCGACCAAATTAACGTTGGCAGACAACGGCGGATTCTGCTCGACTAAATGGACTTTCAACATTTCTAAAAGTGGCGCGTTTGAATAAGTAAACCGGACGTGCAATTTGTCGCTATTGTTAACGTGACGATAAGGTAGGTAGGACGGATGATTCCACACATCATACTGACTAAACGGGATCTGTTTGCCTTCCACAATCGTCATGCCTTGCCCGCGAATACAAAAATTTACTTGGGTCGAATTGTGCCGCACCGGTGCGGTCTCCTCGCCGGGAAGCAGTACTTCCATGGTTAAACGCACGCCGGGATTTAGGCCCGGCGTCTGCGGGTTGGCGCTGGGGTGCACGAACTGCACCTGCCGGCGTCCGTTATCAGGTCGCGGGAGATCGGCGAGTCGTTCTATTTCGCCATCGATTGTTTCGCGTGTGATGAGTACGGGTGGCCACTCGAGCGCAGGATTCGTGCTTTCGGGGGGCGTGCTTTTGCTGCCACTTTGATCGATCACAAGTGCCGTCGTTTCCGCCATGATTCAGTTTCTCCCTAATCCTTGCTGTTCCGTTGGACTTAGCGAATCGCAATCGTGTTGATGCAAATCTCTAACGTCCTTTATAGCCGGCGTGACACTTCTACGGGTGCGCCCGTCGAGACCCGTTAAGGTGAATATACTTTGCTTGCTAAGTAAAATACCATATGCTGGACACGCATGGAAACAACGATCGAAACAACGAATTCCGTATGCATTCGCTGATGAATAAGATTGCACACAATGCAAATCGCTTATGGCCTGAGGAGGATCTGGGCCGCATTCCCTATTGGATTTATACGGATCAACAAATATTCGACAAGGAAATGGAGCGCATATTCTGTGGTCCAGGTTGGGCTTACGTGGGCCTGGCTGTCGAGTTACCTGAACCCGGTGCTTACTTAACGACGTTCATTGGAAATCAGTCCGTCGTTATTTGCCGTAATCGCGACGGTGAACTACGCGGATTCGTAAATCGTTGTGCTCATCGAGGCGTCAAGTTGTGCCGCCAAAAGATCGGCAAAACGAATCGATTCACCTGTCCTTATCATCAGTGGGCTTATGATCTGAACGGCGATCTGAAAGGTGTGCCCTTCGTGGCAGGCGTGAATGGCAACGGTGGAATGCCGGACGATTTTTCGCTGGCCGACCACGGTTTAGAACGTCTTCAGGTTATCGAGCACAACGGCGTAATTTTCGCCTCTTTTCACGTGGATGCGCCGGATTTCGCGAGTTATTTGGGCGATTCGAATCTGTATTATTTCGAAAGGGTTTTCGACGGTCGTGAGTTACGCTTACTCGGCCATTCACGACAGCTTATTCAGGGTAACTGGAAGTTGATGTTTGAGAACATCAAAGATCCGTATCACGCCTCGTTACTCCATGTTTTCCTGGTGACCTTCGGGCTATTTCGCGCGGATCAAGAAGCCCAAGTCAAAATGGATGGCACCGGCCGACATGGATTATTGATCTCACGCAAAGGCGCGCAACAGGCCACGGAAGCGACCAAGGACATAGCAAATCTCCGCGTAGATTTTAAGCTCAAAGATCCTCAGCTACTCGATCCGGTAAAAGAATTTAAGGACACCGCAACCGTTGTTATGCAAACCTTGTGGCCGAATCTGATCATCCAACAGCAATCAAATACGATTGCGATGCGCCAGATTCAGCCGCGCAACCCATCTTCGTTTATTCTCGATTGGACGTTCTTCGGCTATGCGGACGACGATGACGCGATGATCACGCGACGTTTGCGCCAAGCCAATTTGATGAGCGCGTCGGGTCTCGTGTCCTGCGACGACAGTGAGGTCATTAAACTCGCCCAGGATGGTATCGCGGGCGCTATGCATGAATATGCGCTGCTTGAGATGGGCGGTCGTGATAGCGAAGATACCGAGCACATGGTTACTGAAACAGCGATCCGAGGATTCTACAAACACTATCGTGAGGTGATGGATCTTTAGTATGCCAGTCACCCTCGAAGCCGCTCAGCTGTTCTACGAATTCCACAATTTATATGCGCGTTACGCAGAAGCCTTAGACGATGGACCGCTGGAACTGTGGCCGACGTTTTTTGCTGATCACTGCATGTACCAAATTATTCCCCGAGATAATTTCGATCGACATCTCCCGATTGCAATTATGCGCTGTGAAAGCCGCGCGATGATTGAAGACCGCGTTACCGCGGTCAACGAAACGATGATGTATGAACCGCGATATTTGCGGCACCACACGACGGACTTGCGTATTGGCGAAGCGACTGATTCGACTGCTGCCGTGAAAGCTAATTTCTCCGTGGTGGAAGTATTGCCGGACGAGTTGCCGCGTATTCTTATGACGGGACGTTACATCGATCGACTCGAGCGTCAGGCCACTGGCGATTGGTTGTTCAGCGAGAAACTCTGTGTGTTCGATTCGGTGTTAGTGCCAAACTCAATTGTCTTCCCCGTTTAGGATGGTTTCGGACGAGAAAATTGGAAGCCGCCAGGGCTCGGCGCTCGCTGACGAGTCATACAACTTTCCGCTGCAAGATAGTATTGGCGCGCTCATACGTTTTACTCACCGAGGGTTTGCAGACGACCTACAGGCCCATTTACATGAGCACCTCGTTAATGTTGGCATGTGGTATTTTCTTCGTGCCTTGTGGGAACAAGACGGCGTAACGCAACGCGAACTGAGCCGGGCCATTGGCGTTAGTGAACCGACGACGGTACAGCAACTCAGGAAGATGGAAGACCAAGGCCTGATCGAACGCTGCCGTTCGAACAATGATCGACGCAAGACGCATATTTTCCTCACGAGAAAGGCGCGAGGATTGCGCCGCAAACTTATTCCGTATGCGCGGGAAGTAAACGACGCGGCGTTGGAGAATATCTCATCCCTCGAGATAGACCGTCTGCGCGCTACCTTAGAGAAAATTCGGAACAACCTCAGGCGTCGCGAAGCTGCGCGCGTTGCGGTTACGGCCGCCATTGGCAAGTCTCGAAGTCCCAATCCCAAGTCCGACTAGCCGGAGCAGCAGGCCGCAGCATGAGTCAGCTTACAATCGGGTATTCCGGATGAACATCGACATCGATTGGATCGATCACTGGTTCGGCCAAATGCTTCCGAAGACCCCAGCGCAACGTGTCTAGTCGATATAGATCGCTGCCACCCGGCCCCCGAGCGGCACTAATGTCGCTAATGTTTTATGCCTGTTTATTTGCTGGAGCGAGCGAAGCCGAGGAGTTCCGACTGCTATCCAGTTGGTCGCCGGCCTATGTGGGCCATGCCGAGATTGCGCAGCGTTTCATAAGCCAAATGGAACACCGCAAAGACGCCATTGTGACGATCCGAATGCTTGGACCAGAAGCTATTCCACCGTTTGAACAACTACAACCTGCTGCCGCCGGTCTAGTGGATTTATTGTTTACGCACGGTGCGTATCACGTTGGCGAAACTGGCATTGGTGTCGCGCTCGACGCGGTAACGGCTGATACAGATATTCGCCATAGCAGCGGACTATGGGCGATGGTCGACCAGCAATACCGTGAATACGGACTGAAATTGCTTTCCTTGCCGACCTCTGCACGCGGCTATCACCTGTTGCTCAATGACCCGATCACGGCACAATGCGATTTGGATGGCCGTAAGATCCGCGGTTCGCCCGTCTACCAAGGCTTGATTCGATCCTTAGCCGGGACCCTCGTGGTGTTGCCTGCGAGTGAAGTTTACGCGGCATTGGAGAAACACGTTATCGATGGCACTGCGTGGCCAGCCGCCGGCTCATTGCCGTTTCGATGGTATGAAGTGAGTAAGTATTATTTGCGACCTACGTTCGGCACTACCACTCATCTAATTTTAATGAACCTGAAGCGCTTCGACGGTTTGGATCCGACGCTGCAGCGAGCGCTACTCGCAGAAGGAGAGCGTCTAGAGCGAGTCGTTCTCGAACGCTTCGATGAGCTTGTGACGATTGAGTCGGAAGAATTCGAACGACACGGATTAATTCGCACCGATCTCTGCGGCGAACCGCTCCGACACCTAGAGCGCGTTTGGGCGGACGGCGTTTGGAATTTAGCGCTCGACAAGAGTGGTGATGCTGCAGAGCGATTAAGAACGCTGGCAAAAACCGCTGGGCTTGCGCAGTAGGCAGCCGGTATGTCTTTCTCGAGCGCAACGTTAGCCGGGTTTCAACGAGCGATATGTACCTTGACGCAGTTCGGTGTGATGGTCTCCGGCAGTGCCTTGGGGTTGATTGTATGCGCCTATATTTACGAAGTTGTTTCACGATATTTCTTCGACCGACCCACATTATGGGCAAGCGACCTCGTCGCTTTTTTGCTTTGCTTGTCGATCTTTTTAATCCTACCTCACGTCAGTCAAACTCACGGCCACATTAAAATTCCGTTACTCGAAGAGCGGCTATCGGATCAACGTGCAGGACAGCTAAGGAGACTGGTCGCACTGATCAGCTTCATCGTGTGCCTTACCGTGGCGGTAATTAGCGGCTTAGAGAATATCCGTCAATTTGTCGGCAGCATTACAACCATATCGGTCTACCCGTTACCGAAATGGATCATTTCCTCGGCAATGACTTACGGATTTGGTCTCTCTGGCATTCACTTCTTGTTAGAGGTGGTCAAGCCCTCGAGCGCTTTGCAACGCTCGGCGGGAGGATTCAGTTGAGCGGCGTCGGCATTATCGTCCTCGCAATTGTTGTACTGCTGGGTCTTTTTGCCTTAGGCGTGCCAGTGCTTATTGCGTTTCTGCTGTGCGATTTAGTAGGGCTGGTTCTCATTACGGGTAGTGCTGGTGTCGGCATGTTCGCCAATAGTATGTTTGATACTGGGACAACGGCAGCACTTGTGACGATTCCGTTGTTCCTTTTAGTCGGTGAAATTCTTGCGCGCGGATCCGCCATCGAAGTGATGTTCAGCTCCGTCGATACCATCATTGGCAAAATTCGTGGTCGGCAATACGTGCTCACAATCGTGCTCGCCACAATCTTCGGCGCTTTGTCTGGTACAGCGATGGGCGTTGCGGCAATGCTAGGGCGATCGGTGTTACCAGGAATGCTAAGTCGCCGCTACGACCTCCGGCTGTCGACGGGGGCGATTATGGCCGGCGCGAGCCTCGCACCGATCATTCCTCCTAGTGTTCTCGTGATCATTATCGGCACCTTGGCTGGTGTGTCCATTTCGAATTTGATGGTCGCAGGCATCTTACCCGGGCTGGTTCTGGCCGCACTGTTTCTCGGCTACATCTTGATCCGCGTGCACCACAATCCGTCGCTAGCGCCAAGCGACCTAGGATCGTCAAATCCAGAATTGCAGTCGACCAGCGTGGTCGGCGCATGCATTCGCGTATTGCCGGTCAGCATCGTTATTTTGTCGATCATGGGATTGATTGTGCTCGGCATAGCGACGCCGTCGGAGGCGGCCGCCACGGGTGTCGTAGGGTCGATCATCACGGTCGCGCTATACCGTGGTCTAAATATACAAATGTTACGGGAATCGCTTTATTCGGCCGCATACACGTCTGCGATGATTCTGATCATCATGGTCGCGTCAAAAATTTTCAGCCAACTGCTCGCCTTCACGGGCGCAACTGCCGAAATTACCCAGGTAATTGTCGGGCTAGGTTTACCTCCCGAATCGATGTTGATAGTCATGCTGGCGCTACCGTTCGTGCTCTGCATGTTCATCGATCAGATCGCCTTGATGATGGTCATCATTCCAATCTATCGGCCGTTAATTACGCAGTTGGGTTTTGATCCGCTTTGGTTTTGGCTTTTGTTTTTGGTCAACATCACAGTCGGTGGTATGACGCCGCCGTTCGGCTACACGATTTTCGCGTTGAAAGGTGCAGCCAAGGACATTCCATTGACGGAGCTGTTTCGCGCAGCCTGGCCATTTGTCGCGCTGTTTGTACTCGCTATCGTATTGTTCGCTTGCGTGCCAAGCATCGTCACGACTTTGCCTCGCGCCCTACTTTAGCAGGCGGGAATGATCCGCGGATGAGCGTGGCCGCGCTCGTAAGCTTGACACCGCCAAGCGCTCGTTAGCTAAGCAGTTGAAGCATTAAGTTAAACAGTAGAACACCGAAAGAGTGGTGCCGGGAGCGAGAATCGAACTCGCACATGGTTACCCATACCAGATTTTGAGTCTGGCGCGTCTACCAGTTCCGCCACCCCGGCAGCGGTTCTTTGCTGTGTTGGCCCGATGGAGTGAGTGTCCAAGAAATGAGCGAGCAGCGTTAATGCGCGGCAAGTATAGATAACGTTTCGGCGAAAAACTACCGACCAAAATAACCGGCGAAATTTGGCGTGACTTAGCACACGCAAGTTAGTTCTGTTTTGTTACTATGCGCGCGTGCAGCGCGACCTATTTAATTTTCACTTACCCGCAGAACTTATCGCGCAGCAGGCGCCAGCGAATCGGCGCGATTCTCGCCTGCTAACCCTGGATGGTAATACCGGGATCATTCGGGATCGTCAGTTTACGGATGTTTTAAGCCTGGCCGCGCCTGGCGATCTGCTGGTATTTAACGATACGCGCGTTATACCCGCGCGATTGTTCGGGGCGAAACAAACCGGTGGCCGGATAGAGATACTCGTTGAAAGGATGATCAACGAACACGAAGTCCTGGCCCACATCAAATCCAGCAAAACGCCGAAGGTGGGTTCGCTACTAAACGTCGACGGGGGCTATCAATTTCGTGTCATCGGCCGCGAGCGCGAATTTTATCGGCTCGTCAGCGAGTCTGCGCCATTAGTGTCAGAAATATTGGCAGACGTCGGTCATATTCCGCTGCCGCCGTATATCCAGCGCCAAGACAATCGCCTCGATGTCGACCGTTACCAGACGGTCTACGCTAAATACGAGGGCGCTGTTGCCGCGCCAACAGCCGGATTGCATTTTGATCTAGAGATGCTGGAGCAACTCGAACAGGCAGGCATTAACATTGGTTTTGTCACTTTGCATGTTGGTGCGGGCACGTTTCAGCCATTGCGCAGCGAAACTATTGAACAACACCAGATGCACAGCGAGCGTTTCGAAGTCTCGGAACGACTCTGCGATCAAGTGCGATCGGCAAAAGCGGCGGGCAAGCGCGTGATCGCGGTCGGGACGACATGCGTGCGCGCACTGGAATCTGTTGCCACAGCGGATGGTATACGCGCGCAACTCGGCGAGACGGATATTTTTATTTATCCTGGCTACGAATTTCAGGTCGTCGATGCCATGCTAACTAATTTCCATCTACCAGAATCGACGTTGATAGTATTGATCTCAGCATTTGCCGGGCGCGAAAAAGTCATACATGCCTACGAGCATGCCATTCGCAAACGCTACCGCTTTTTTAGCTATGGCGACGCGATGTGGATCACGCGTAATACGCGCGCGGTCTAGTCAGTACCGGCTGTCTCAATCGATAATCGCTAAGAGAAGTATTTGCGCATGCAATTTGAGAGTCAGAATCGCGACGGTGCGGCACGTGCCGGCATACTGAGTTTCGAGCGCGGCAAAATACAGACGCCGGTATTTATGCCAGTCGGTACCTATGGAACAGTCAAAGCGATGTCCCCGGAAGAATTGATCGAACTTGGGGCCGAAATTGTTCTCGGGAACACCTACCATTTAATGATGCGCCCGGGCACCCAAGTCATCGAGCGCCACGGTGGCTTACATCAATTTATGCATTGGGACCGCCCGATTCTGACGGATTCGGGCGGGTTTCAAGTATTCAGCTTAGGCGAAATGCGAACGATATCGGAAGAGGGGGTCACTTTCCGATCACCTCACAATGGTGACAAGATCTTTTTATCACCGGAAATATCCATGTCGGTCCAGGCCGCGCTAGGTTCCGATATTGTGATGATTTTCGACGAGTGCACGCCGTTTCCGGCCAGTCACGACGAAGCCCGCTTATCCATGGAATTGTCCCTGCGCTGGGCCGCACGCAGTAAAGCTGCCCATCTCGGCAACCCAAGCGCGCTGTTCGGCATCGTACAAGGCGGGATGTTCGCTGATCTGCGGCGCCGCTCGCTCAATGGATTAATTGAGATTGGCTTCGACGGCTACGCAATCGGTGGACTATCGGTCGGCGAGCCCAAGCAAGAGATGTATCGCGTCGCTGCAGAGATAGCCGCGCAATTGCCGGAAGATAAGCCGCGCTACTTGATGGGCGTCGGAACACCGGAAGACTTACTCGAAGGCGTTGGTCGCGGCGTCGATATGTTCGATTGCGTCCTGCCAACCCGCAACGCGCGCAATGGCCACTTGTTTACCTCAGGCGGTGTCGTAAAGATCCGCAACGGCATCCACCGTGAAGCCACTGGGCCCTTAGACTCAAGGTGCGAGTGCTATACGTGTCGACATTACACCCGGGCGTATCTACACCACCTCGCGAGAACCAACGAAATACTCGGTGCGCGTCTGAACACGATCCACAATTTGTCATTTTATGCGGATCTGATGCGTCGAGCCCGCGTGGCAATCATCGACAATCGTTTCGCGGAGTTCGTGGCGGATTTCTATGCTATTCGCGATGCCGATTGAGCGCGACGATTTCGACGTCGGCCGTCGTTTCTGACCTTCGATTGAGCGCGTTTGCCGGGCGCTTCGAAGCGAAGCGCTCAATTAGCCGCGCCATTACGCAAAATGCGGCCCCGATTCGTCCTTTGCTGTGTCATAATGCGCGGCGAATTCCACGGGACCAAACATGAACTTTTTTATCGCAAATGCTTACGCGCAAAGCGCTCCTGCGGGTCAAGAACCTGGTATGTCCGGATTTTTGATCATGCTGATCCCCATCGTCGTTTTATGGTTTTTAATGATACGACCGCAGATGAAACGCCAAAAAGAGCACTCAAAAATGGTCGCAGCCTTAGCAAAAGGTGACGAAGCCGTCACCACGGGTGGGATCTTAGGGCGGATCACGGAAGTCGGCGACAGTTTCGTGAAACTCGAAATTGCCAAGAGCATCGAGGTTAAAGTTCAGCGTCACGCTATCGCGACAGTGATGCCGAAGGGAACCATTAAAGAAACTTAGTCTTTTGCGCGCGAGCCCGGAATTTCGTTTATGAATCAGTATCCCCTTTGGCGTTACCTAATGATCGCCTTAGTTCTTGGCATCGGTGCCGTTTATGCTGCGCCGAATTTGTTCGGCGCCGATCCTTCGTTGCAGATTTCTGCGCGCCGCTCAGCGCCAGTCGACGAGGCGCTGCTCACGAAAGTTGTCGCGTCACTCGATTCCGGTGGGGTTAGCCCAGCTCGCAGTGAATTGACCGAGAACCGGGTGTTACTCCGTTTTGCTAACGCCGCCGACCGCACCAAGGCTACTGAGATCCTTAAGACCGCGCTCGACTCGAAACAATACATTGCAGCGTTGAAATTGGCAGCACGTACACCAGGCTGGTTGTTGGCACTTGGCGGTAAGCCCATGTATATGGGGCTTGATCTGCGCGGCGGCGTGCATTTCTTGATGCAAGTTGACGTCGATGCGGTGAGTAAGCAGAGCGACGAGCGGTTTGAGTCGGAACTTCGCGCGGGGCTGCGCGAAGAGAAACTGCGCTACCGGAGTGTCTCAGCGACGCCAGCCGGTGGTGTCACTGCAACATTTCTTAGCGCGGAAATAAAAGACGCTGCTGTCAGTTTCCTACACGACGAATTTCCCGACTTAATTGCCACTGACAACAGCACCGCGAATGACTACGTCGTACTCCTGAAACCCAGCGAGGAATACCTCTCTGAAGCGCGCAAAACCGCGTTGAAGCAAAATCTGACAACATTGCGCAATCGAGTCAATGAACTCGGGGTTGCGGAACCGGTGATTCAGCAACAAGGCCAAAGCCGGATCGTCGTTCAATTACCTGGTGTAGAGGACCCGGTCGAGGCTAAAAAGCTGCTCGGTGCGACGGCTACTTTGGAATTTCGAATGGTCGATACCGCAGGTGATGTCGACGCTGCGGTTGGCGGCCGCGCCCCGGTGAGTTCTAAGTTGTATTTTGAGCGCAACGGGCAACCTGTCTTGCTCAGCAAGCGCGTGATGCTCACTGGCGAATACATCATTGATGCGGCGTCTGGAATTGAAGCGAACTCAGGGTCACCCGCCGTATTTATCACCTTGGACGGTAAAGGTGCAAAAATATTTAGTCGCGCGACCCGCGAGCAAATCGGCAAGCCAATGGCAGTGGTCTATATCGAACAGCAAGACGGTCGCCCAGTCGCCGAAGTGATTAGTGTCGCGACGATCCAAGACGAATTATCCAAACGTTTCCAAATTACTGGGCTAGATTCAACGGAAGAAGCACGGACATTGGCACTGTTGCTCAGAGCGGGCGCATTAGCTGTCCCTATCGAGATTGTCGAGGAGCGCACGGTCGGGCCGAGCCTAGGACAGGAAAATATCGACCGCGGCCTGCGGTCGGTTCTCATCGGACTCGCCTTAGTGCTTGTCTTCATGCCCATTTACTACAAAGCGTTCGGGCTCATTGCCGACGTCGCGCTTACGTTAAATATCGTTTTAATTGTCGCACTGCTATCGATGCTGCAAGCAACGTTAACCTTGCCAGGCATCGCGGGAATTGTGTTGACGGTTGGGATGGCGGTAGACGCGAATGTACTAATTTTCGAACGTATTCGTGAAGAAATCCGCAACGGAAATTCGCCGCAGGCCAGTATCCAAGCAGGCTACGAAAAAGCCTTCTCGACAATCGCAGACGCGAATATCACGACGTTAATTGCGGCGATCGTGTTATTTAATTTTGGTACTGGTCCTATCAAGGGCTTCGCCGTTACGCTCTCCCTTGGCATCCTGACCTCCATGTTCACCGCAATAATTGGCACGCGCGCAATGGTGAATCTGCTTTACGGGAATCGCCGCCTAACACAGCTGGCGATTTAATTTTCGAAGGACTTCTGGTTAGAAATTAATGGCAAAAACAACTGATAGATTCGATTTTCTAGGGCGTCGCAGCGTTGCTTATGTTTTTTCCGCGTGCCTCCTAGCTGCCTCCGCGTTCGGAATAATTACTAAAGGTCTCAACCTAGGTATTGATTTCACCGGTGGGACACTTGTCGAAATCGGATATAGCGACGCTGCTGACCTCAATGCGATCCGCGCGGCTCTAGCCAGCTCCGAATTCGGTGAGGCCGTGGTCCAACGCTTCGGATCGCCTCACGAAGTTTTAATTCGCTTAGCGCAAGTCGACGCGACTGGCGACGCAGAAGTTAGCACACGAGTCTTGAACGTTCTGCCGGGGGCAGAGGTGCGGCGTATCGAATTTGTCGGGCCGCAGGTCGGCGAAGAGCTTACCGAGGATGGCGCGCTGGCCATGTTATACGCATTAGGTGGCATTCTGGTTTACGTTATGGTTCGCTTCACCTGGAAATTTGCGGCAGGTGCGATCATCGCTCTCATTCATGACGTTACCATTACGGTCGGATTCTTTGCCCTCAGCGGATTAGAGTTTGATCTGCCCGTTATGGCCGCCATTCTCGCCGTCATCGGATATTCTCTGAACGACACAATCGTCGTGTTCGATAGGATCCGAGAAAACTTCCGGGCCATGCGCAAGAAAACTCCGATCGAGATTGTGAACACGTCCTTGAATCAAACACTAACACGCACGTTGATGACATCGTTAACGACCCTGGTAGTGCTCTTCGCGTTGTTTTTCCTCGGCGGAGAATTGATTCATGCATTTTCAACGGCGTTAATTGTCGGGATAGTTGTGGGAACCTATTCGTCGATTTATATCGCAAGCGCGACGGCTTTGATCTTGGGAGTCGAAAAAGTCGACCTGATGCCGGTTGAGAGGGAAGGCGCGGAAGCGACGACTGGCACATAGACGTAACATGCGCTGTCCGATAAAAGGATTCATGCAGACTCTTTCCATCGCATCATGCAAAACAACACGCATTGGTCGGTTAAGCGCAATGGGCAAATTGGATCCGATAATCTGCCGCGACTGACGACCTTCCGCCAATGCGCGCAATACCTGCCCGCATGAATCCTGCAAGCTAGAGGCGTAGCGGTGCAAATCGTCGCTGATCGAGAAATCCCAGAAGTCGCCGCGGCGTTCGCCCAATTTGGCGATGTCAAGTTGATTGTGGGCAGGGATCTAACCCGAGATCAGCTTGTCGACGCGGATGTTCTAGTGGTTCGTTCCGTTACAAAAGTTAATGCAGAACTCCTTGATGGGTCCAATATCCGAATGGTCGGGACCGCCACGTCCGGTACGGACCATTTAGATGAGCGGTATTTGCTCGACCGCGGTATCGAACGATTTGACGCCGCGGGATGTAACGCGCGGGCGGTTGCCGAATACGTGCTAGCGTGTTTAATGCTGCACGTTCGAAGCTCATCCCGCCGTTTCGAGCAACTTCAAGTTGGCATCGTCGGATTTGGTCACGTCGGTAAAGCGGTTAATCGACTGCTAAGTGCGCTAGGCATCCGATGTGTCGCTAATGATCCGTTACTCGCTAACGACACAACTGAGCTGGCATTGATTAGCCTCGACGAAGTTCTCGCCAGCGATGTCGTCACTCTCCACGTTCCCTACACTGAAACAGGTCGGTTTCCAACATGTGAAATGCTCGGTGCCGCGGAACTAGCAGAATTGAAGTCCGGTGCGCTACTCATCAATGCCGCGCGCGGCGGGGTAGTCGACGAAGCTGCGCTTATGAACTGGAAAACGCGGAACACGCAAGGCGCAATTGCGATCGATTGCTGGCGAGGAGAACCGCGGATCGATCTAAAGCTACTACGCTTGGCGAGTTTCGCGTCGCCGCATATTGCTGGCTACACTTCTGATGCACGGCTGCGGGCGACGAGCATGCTCGTCGATAAAATGGCTGCGAAACTCGGCGTCGGACAGCAATGGACCGCGCCTGTTGCGACGTCCTTCGAATTGAATGTTCATGATGAAGCACCGCGTCTCGAAGTCATCGCCGAAGCTGTCCTACATTGCTGCGATCCGAGTACGGCAACGGACGACCTACGGCGGACTATCGGATTACCGGTTTCGCAGCGTAGCGCCGCATTCGACGAACTACGGCGGCGAGCTGTCGGCCGACGTGAGTTTTCTGCTTACTCGATTGCCAGTGCTTCTTTGCGACCGGATACTGCGAATGATCTTCGTGCGCTCGGATTCAATATCACAAACTCAGGATCGTTGAATGACTAGTAAATCGATTGGTACGCCAGGCACGCCGGAGGCATTGAGAGTCATGCTCTTGGGATCGGGAGAGTTGGGTAAAGAAGTAGCCATTGAGGCGTTACGCTACGGCCTAGAGGTTTTCGCAATCGATCGCTACCCGAACGCTCCAGCCATGCAGGTTGCGCAGCATGCTGAGGTTATCGACATGCTTGATGGCAGTGTACTTGAGGCGCTCGTCGAAAGAATCCAACCTGATTTCATCGTCCCAGAAGTTGAGGCAATTGCGACGGCAAAACTTCTCGAACTAGAGAGTCGCGGCTACCATGTAGTGCCAACGGCGCGGGCGGCGAGATTGACGATGGACCGCGAAGGCATCCGGCGACTCGCGGCCGAGGAATTGAAGCTGCCGACTACGCCGTATAAATTCGCCTTTAGCGAGCAAGAGTGTCGCGCCGCGATCGATGCAATTGGCTTACCCTGTGTGGTTAAGCCGGTAATGAGTTCATCCGGTAAAGGCCAAGTTATCGTGAAAGAAACCGCTCTGGCAGAACGCGCTTGGGGGCAGGCGATTGCTGGCGGACGCGGCTCATCTGCAGCCGTGATCGTTGAGGGGTTTATCGATTTCGATTATGAGATAACGTTGCTTACAGTGCGTCACAGCGCGGGTACGACTTTCTGCGCGCCAATCGGGCATCTGCAAGTCGATGGAGATTACCGCGAGTCATGGCAACCTCAAGCAATGACAGCTGCCGCCTTGGCAAAGGCGCAAGCGATCGCGGGCAAGATAACGGCATCGCTTGGTGGGCACGGCATATTTGGCGTCGAGCTGTTTGTCAAAGGTGATTCGGTGTATTTCAACGAAGTCTCGCCACGCCCTCATGACACCGGGATGGTCACGTTAGTATCTCAAGCGCTTTCAGAGTTCGCTCTGCATGTTCGCGCGATTATTGGGTTTCCCGTTCCGAACGAAGTTGCTAGCGTGCCAAGTGCATCCGTCGCGCTAATCGGGACCGGTGTAGGAAATCACATCAGTTATCGCGGCGTCTCTGATGCACTACAGGAACTCGGCACCGAAGTGCGCCTATTCGGTAAACCAGAGATCAGCGGGCATCGTCGCTTGGGTGTGATGTTGGCGCGTGCGGACACCGTATCTGCGGCTCGGCAATTGGCGAGAGCAGGCGCCGCTAAAATTACCATTGAAGTGAATTAATTAAATTGCGCGATTAGCGCGCGATACACAACGAGGAGTAAAAACCACATGAGGATGCTGCACACCATGATCCGTGTTCGTGATCTTGAATCGTCGCTTCATTTTTACTGCGAAATTCTCGGTATGAAATTACTGCGCAAACATGACTTTCCTGAAGGAAAATTTACGTTAGCGTTTGTGGGCTTCGCTGATGAGAAAGATTCAACCGTCCTCGAACTAACGCATAACTGGGAAGTCGAAGACTATCAGCATGGGAACGCTTACGGCCATATTGCCATTAGTGTTGATGATGTTTACGCAGCATGCACGCGTATTCGCGGGATGGGTGGCAATGTCGTTCGTGATGCAGGGCCAATGAAAGGCGGGACTACTGTGCTTGCTTTCGTCGAAGACCCTGATGGCTACAAGGTCGAATTACTAGCCGATCGGCACTAAAAATCGTCCGGTACTTGCAGTCAATTCCAATTCAGGAATGAGTCTGGGCGAGTTCGGTCCGGACCGATAGGGGCTGGATTCAGGC
>JAQCEL010000078.1 GCA_027618655.1 Pseudomonadota bacterium
CCCGGCCGGCGGTCGCCAAATTGCTGATCAGATAGCGGGTGCAGAATTTCATTTGGTCGACGGGGTTGGGCATATTGGATACGCGGAAAAACCCGCAGTATTTAATCAGCTCGTCTTAGACTTTCTGCGCCGTCCAATTTAAATATGTCGGTGAAATCAAGACTCCACGGCGTAGGGTTTCGCCAATATCTCTTGCAAACTTTGTCCTCCTACGTTGTCGACCGTGAGTTGCGCGTGATAGCGCACTGAGATGCGTAAAAACGCGAATCGCCAACGGTCCGTTTCGCGTATCAGTCGGTGTTGATAAGTGCCGATCAACACCGTGTTACTGGCGACGATTTCAAAAAAATAGGCGAGTGTCGTTGCTTCATCGTCATCGACGTCAATTTGCATATTCGTGCTGATGTGCCCGGTGGCAAAAAGTTTCGCGGTAGGGTTTGCGGCTCCTTCGATGGCCGGAATGTAAAAATTATCAATGATGTTGCGTCGGCCGCGGTAAACGCCGTCAATGCCCGGGAGCAACGCATCAAGCCCGACCATTTCAAGGACGCCATTTTCGGTATAGACGTCACCCAATCCCTGCCAGTCCTCGGAATCGAGCCGCCTACAATAATCTAGCCAGGTGTGCCGAATGGCTTCGAGATCTTCCAGGTGTTGCAATCGTGCTAAAACATCTTTTAAGTCACCCTCATTCATTGGAAATCTCCGAGTTCGGATTTAGCGATGACGCCTTGTGTAGTTTCGTCGTGGTATTTGTTATCGATCATTACGGATTCTACCTAACTAAGATATTGTCAATTTCAAGGCCGCCGCAGGCAGCGAGGCGGATGCTGTTCAGTCTCGCGCTTGTACTCGTACCATCGGGATCATCGAGGCACACAAGTTTCGTTGCATAAGCAATGGACAGCATCTCCAGGACTTGTTCCGCATCGTCGCCGTAGGCTTCAGAGTCCACGTTTATAATTCGATGGAGATATCCACGGCCTTTGGCATAACGATCGTTGGCAACTAACGTGTGCGCCGAACCAAAACTAATAATTTCAATTTGCGCCGCGTTCCACAATCCTGCATTTGCCGCGAAGTACTCATCGAGCGCCTTTTTCCGAGCATCGGGATCAACTGCGCGAACGTTTGCGTCCAACAGAATAAGCCGAACAATATTCAGGCGACCAAGGATTTCCAACATTCGCCCTGGGAGTTCACAATTCGATGGCACGTTGCGCATCAGATCGGCGAGTTGCCGATGTTCTTCGTCGCTGCGACGAACGGAGCCCGGCATCACTTTGAAATTCCTGGATGGGTGCGCCTTCAAGTAGTCGATAAACCGGCTTACTTCAGATTTGATATCGGCCCATGGCAGGGGTTTGTTCGATGCGTCAAGGGTGGCGAGCGCGTAGCTGTTTCCGGCCGCACCACTACCTTGGCCGGATACGGCACCGTGGCGCTTTAGCGACATCGCAGCAGCGCCATCGCGATGATCGCCGTTCGACTTTGACTCGAATACCCAGATCGCAGGAGATAGAGGCATTAGAAATAATTCCGCAATTAATTAAAGCGGCCATTATAGCGAGGCTCGGCGGGTATCGCCGGTATTCGCTGTGACAGATGCGGAGATGGGGGCTAAGGTGCCCGGGATCGCGGCAGCAAGCGGCAAAATGTCTTGCGTTAATGTGCAGTGAAATATTTTTACTGGATCAGTAGCTCATCGATTTGTAGCCCGGCACCCGTAGCGAGCTGCAAGGCGCCAACCATACTTCCCGTCGTCGTGCCGGTTGGATCGTTCAGGCAGACCAGTTTTGTGGCGCGCGCGACCGATAATAACTCACGGGTCTGAGCGCTGTATTGCCCGTACAGTGTGGGATCGACATTCATAATTTTGTGACGATATCCACGTGAACTCGCGTACTTATCATTTGCCACGATCGAAAGCGCTGACCCGAAGCTAATGATCTCGATATATTCCGCGTTCCACAATCCTTCATTAGCGGAGAAATATTGGTCAAGAACTCTCCTGCGCTCACTTTGATCAACGGAAATATTGGCATCCAAAAATATGATTCTTACTGATTTCATACGGCCGAGCGACTCTAACATTCGTCCCGTTAATTCCACATTGGACGGCACGTTGTAAAACAGATCGGCAAATTTTTGATGTTCAGAGTCAGACTTTTTTAGCGCGTTGGGAACTAATGCAAAGCGCTGTTCGCCTTCAGCTTTTGCGGTAGTGATGAGGTCTTGAACGTGTTTCTTGATCGTATCCCAGGGCAGTAGATTGTCTTCGACGTCGCGGGTTGGAATTGCGTAATTGCTTCCAGTTAGTCCGGCCAGCTCGCCGCTATCCGCCCCTCGGCACTTTCGAGCAATCGCTGCGGCGCCGCGACTAATTTCTTTGCCTATATTGGACTCAAACACCCATATCGGTTCTGCGCGTGCGCAATTGGGTTCAGTTGTTGGTCGCATTGCGATTGACTGAGTAGCCGACATCGGTAGATCGCCTTCTGGAGAGTAAACATTACAGTCGGCATCGGCAGAATTGTCGAGGGACTTGAACAATAAATTGTGAGCCAGTTCGTAGTTGCCTGTGGACGAATAGCGACCGGTCGAGCATTTAGCGTGGTAATCGACTGAGATGGAACAATCGGATCGACCAAGCGAAAAATACGTCTGCGTGTGATTGCTTAAGCGCCTGAGAACTTGTCCAGCGGCCGTTGCAAACCAAGATTTTCGCGCAAGGTCTTGCCTTCATAGGTGCACCTGAAGAGATTCCGCCGCTGCAATTCTGGAACTATTTTATTGACGAAATCGTCCAGTCCATCAGGCAGATAGGGAAACATAATGTTAAATCCGTCGCAGCCGCCGGCAAGAAACCATTCTTCCATTTGGTCGACGATTGTCGTCGGCGTGCCGACAATTTCGAGCGAGCTGAAGCTACCTCCAACGTATTGTGCAAGTTGCCCAACGGTTAGGTTTTCTCGATAGGCCATGTCGATTAATTTTCGTTGTCCGCTTTGACTCGCGTTGCTCTCGGTAAGTTCGGGTAGAGGACCGTCCAAGTCGAGGTTTGATACATCGCATCCGAGTAAAACTGACAACGTCGCAATGCCGCTGTCAGGATGAACTAGGCTATCTAGTTTTTCCTTTTTCGCTTTTGCATCCGTTAGGGTGTCGCCCACGACGATAAAGGCGCCTGGCAAAATTTTGAGCGCGTCAGGGTCGCGACCGAATGTCGCCATGCGTTGCTTAAGGTCACCATAGTAAAGCATCGCATCATTTAGATTATTAGCTCCCCCAAACACGACTTCTGCAGTTTCTGCTGCGAGCGCGCGACCCGCCTCGGAGGCTCCGGCTTGGACGATAACAGGCCACCCTTGAATCGGTCGCGCGATGTTAAGTGGGCCACGAACTTTCAAATGAGTTCCGCTATGGTTTAGCACGCGAAGTTTTTCGGGATCGAAGTAGATTCCATTTTCTGCGTCGTGAATAAACGCATCATCCGCCCAGCTGTCCCATAGACCTGTTACCACTTTGTAGAACTCATGGGCCCGCACATAACGCTCGTCGTGTGCCATGTGTCGTTCAAAGCCGAAGTTCAATGCTTCGTCGGGATTTGCGGAGGTCACTACATTCCAGCCAGCGCGACCTTCGCTAATATGATCGAGCGATGCGAATTTGCGTGCAACGTGATACGGCTCGTTATAGGTGGTCGATGCGGTCGCGACAAGACCGATATGCTCCGTCGTTACTGCCAGCGCCGGGAGTAAGGTTAACGGGTCAAACGAAGAAACTGTCGCGCTGCGCTTAAGCGCATTCATTGGCATATTGAGCACGGCTAAATGATCTGCCATGAAAAACGCGTCAAAGCAGCCGCGTTCCAAGGTCGCGACGAAACGTTGATAGTGTTTGAAATTAAAGTTCGCGTCTTTAAAAGCCCCAGGATATCGCCACGCAGCCGTGTGGATGCTGACGGGACGCATAAAAGCGCCGAGGCGCATTTTTTTATCAGAATTCATTATAAAAAAATCGGTGCGAACGCTTAGCCTGGTTAGGGTCTTTGTCTGCAGATCTGGTGTTTATCGCTAGTATGGCCGCGCGCGGGTTGTCCGCCAAGCAGTTGGTTCGAATTGAAAATTAAACCGTGAGCGACTTTGCCTTCATTGCTCGCACCGCTACTCGCTTCGCTCTCATTACTGATTAAACGCTTACCGGCGCGCGAAATCTACGGAAGGTACTCAGCAATGTTCCGTATTAGTTGATGAGTGTCACCGCATCTAATTAACGTTGATCCCGAAACGAGCCTCTATTTGAACGCTCGCTTCCAGCTGATCGGTTACTCCCGCGCGATGTGTCGCCACGCCGATCCTGGCCGGCCTGACGGCCATTTTGACTGCGAAAACCTTGTTGAATCGCTTGCGCCCCGCCGCCGCCGTTTCTGGGGCCGACTGATGTCGATCTAGCGGGTCGGTCGGCTTGACGGGTCGGCACCTGTTGTCGTTGCGGTTGCTCGCGTTGTATCGCATTGCCGCTATTGCGAACCGCACGATCTGTAATGATTCTACCGCCATTCGCAGCTCGAATCGCCGCACTCAAACCAGGCGCACCCGTCGTGTTATTAACATCGGTGCGCGCCGGTCTATCCGTATTCGAGCGACGTTCGCGACGATCGTTGTTGGTGCGATCGCGCCTTGGCCCATCTGTATTTCGATTCACGGAACGTTCGCGGCGGATGTTGTTTGCGCCACTATCCGCGGTTCGATTAGGATTCCGGTTCGCTGAGTTTTGTGCAGCGGGCACGGAGCGCGACCTCGAAGTCGCAAGTGACGAAGCCCCAGCTTGCGTTTGCGTTCTTGCGTGTGTAGTCCCCCGCGGCAACGTGTCACGGCGATTTCTTATCGCCTGGGCTGGGGCATTGCGTTGATCAGCCGCGTTTCGGGTAAGACGTCTTTGCCCTCGAGTTTGGTCATCCATTCTCGCACCGCGGCGATCTAGTGTATTCGCCAAGGGACCATGATTCGCATCGGGAACACCAGCACTGCGGCCGGGTGCCACACGCGCAATCGCGTTGTTTCGCGGGGATCGATTTCCGTCAAAGGGTCGACTATCAAAATCGTTTCGGTGATGACGCAACCGCTGCCCTTGTCGGTTTCCTGGGTTCCAGTAATCACCATAGCGGTTATCGTTGCCGTAATGCCGCGAATTTACCCGGTGATTATCCACATGGAGTCTTCGAAATAGTGACCGATTAAAGCTGTGCCCATATTAGGGGTGGCTGCGATATCCATGGCGGTTCACGTGTAAGCGGTGCGTAAACCATCCGATACTAAAGGCGCTCGAGATACCCCAAAATGCGCTGGAGTAGTAGTGCGAACGGGTTGCATACGGATAGTAATAAACAGGATAAGGATTCGGGTAATAGTGATAGACCACCGTTGATTGCGGATACACGATTTGCGCCGGTTCGTAGTACGGAACATAAACGGATTGTGGATCGGCCGAGCGAATTTCAATCGCGCCATTATTCTGGCTGACCACTTTGCGATCGTCACTCTGTAAATTGCCGGCCGCGCTAGCGCGTTGCCGAAACCGCTCAATGGCTTCGATGACATCCGATTGTTGATTAATAACCGCTTCACCTAACGTGTACGTCCAATCAAGATTTTCATTCAGCAAGGCGATGACTTCGGGGTAGTTAAGTAAGGCAACGATCGTATCGTCCCATTTCGAGCTTGGTTCTAATGTGGGGTCGGACTGATGATCTTCGAGATAACGCGAAGCCTGGACGATCTGTAAAGGGAACGTTGCGCCGGGTAACACGATACCTAGCAGTTCATCCGGATAAAGCGCAATCGGAGCGACAACGGCTTCCAGAGAATTTTGATCCAAGATTTCGAGAGGCGCTTGTGACTGGCTAGCGCTCCTCGCAGGTTCCGCAGCGGCGGGCGGCCCTACGCCGCCGATCAGCGTGCCTATTGTGACGGCTAGAACAAAGCTCTGTTTGACTGTTAGTTTGTTCATGGCTTACCACCTTACGCTTAAATTGAGGTTAGGTATTCGAACTTGGCGCCAGCCTAGCGAGCGGAGTGTGAACCTTACCTGAATTGCTTAAATCGCGCCTGGAATTGCCGAGTTCGGTCTGTTTAGACAGGTGAAACTGGGTGATATGAGCCGGGCGCGCGCAAGCAGACGGCATTGGCATAGCAGTTCCGAATGATTCGAATACGCTAACGCCGACCATTGGAGGTCTAGAACGGATTCGTTATGATGAATTCGCGCCTAGGCCGATCGCTCTCGGCGGGTAGAATAGTCCCACATAGTTTAAGGAAATATCATGATCTATGAAGTGCGTACTTATCAGCTGAAACCAAGGTCGATACCTGAATTCCTCGATACGTTTGGCAAGGCCCTACCTATTCGAGAAAAAGTATCCAAGCTCGGTGGTTTTTTTTACACCGACATTGGACCGCTAAATCAAGTCATCCACCTATGGCCATATAAGAGCCTCGCGGAGCGCGAGAAAAAACGCGCGGCGTTCACTACCGGAGAATATTCGGGTTGGCCGCCGAAGGTTGGTCATCTCATCGATACAATGACGTCAGAGATTTTTATCCCGTCACCGTTCACGCCAACGATGGCTAAAGGAAATCTAGGTCCGGTATTTGAATGGCGCGAGTACGCTATCCTGCCCGGTATGATGGACGAGGTGTATCGAAACTGGGAATCGAAAATAGCCAAACGTTTGGAGCTGTCACCGCTCGTTGTGGCGATGCACAGTGAAATTGGTGGACTGTCAAAATTTGTGCATGTTTGGGCTTACGAAAGTCTGGATCACCGCGCAGAAATTCGTGCGCAAGCGGTGGCTAAAGGCATATGGCCGCCGAAGGGTCGCAAAGAAACGCTCGTGTCCCAATCGAGCAAGATTGTGTTGGCGGCGCCTTTTTCACCAATCAAATAACGAACTAGCGCAGGGTGATCTGAAATCATCTCGCAAAAATTAAGCAACAATATTCAATAACTAACGACGGAGAGAATATGAAATTTGGAAAATTCGGGGTTTTTACTTTTACGGACATTCTCGATCCGAAGCTACTTGCGGAACTGCCGCGACGACTAGAGGAGCTCGGTTATTCGACCTTGTGGTATCCAGAAGCGATGAATTATGAGGCGTTCGCGGTGGGTGGATATTTGCTCAGCCATAGTAAAAATCTGCTAGTGGGCAGCGGGATTGCGAATATTTATGCACGCGATCCGGCGGCGAGTGTCATGGGGCATAATTCACTTAACTCATTGTACGGCGGCCGTTTTGTCCTTGGTCTTGGCGTTTCCCACGCGCCTATAGTTTCGGATCTTCGCGGCCACGATTACACGAAGCCAGTAGCCACGATGCGTGCGTATCTCGACGGAATGGATCAAGCATGGACGGCACTTGGCGGTGCCCCAGTGGAAAAACAGGTCGTGTTGGCAGCGCTCGGTCCCAACATGTCGAAACTGGCTGCGCAACGAACCCTCGGGTCTTTCCCGTACAACATCACGCCGGAGCAAGCTCGAATTTCGCGTTCTAACATGTCGCGAGAATCCGCTGTGATTTGTGAGCAAAAAGTTTGCCTGTGCAGCGATCCCGTGACGGCCAGAGCCGCCGCTCGAGCTGCCTTGGGGATCTATATGTCGCTGCCTAATTATTTCAACAACTGGTTCCGCTTGGGTTTCAATAAAGACGACTTAAAAGACGGCGGAAGTGATCGTCTTATGGACGCCATGGTGTTCTGGGGATCGGCCGACCAAATAAAGGCGAAGCTACAGAAATATTTCGACGGTAGCGCCGACCAAGTCGTTATTCAGCCCATTCGAGCCGATGGGAAGCCGGGACCTTGTTGGGACGCTCTCGAGGCTTTGGCGCCGGGCGCATAACCGTAGAGATCGGACGAACGGCGGCGGGACGGTCGCCGTTCGCCATTGGCGCAGCAGTAAAATCTCTTATCGAGTCACTCCGTATTTAAATAATCATTCGGGCTAACAGGCGGCGGTACAACGCCGCTACCAGTCGTCGCCGCAACGATCGCCTGCGCTTGCGTGCGACCGAAGATAAAAGCGTCACGCTCGCTACTCGCTGGGGTAAACGGCGTTTTTGCCGGAATCTGGGATTCGTTTTCTGATTGTTTCAAGTACAGCGTTTGTGTCGGGTAGGCGAATTCGACGCCAAGTTGCTTCGCAACTCTTAGGCAATCTAAAAGAAACCGATGACGCTCCCGCAGCTCCGTACCCCATTCCGGTGTTTCCCAAAACACATAGATCAAGATCTCGATTGCCGAAGCGCCGAATTCATTCAAATAAATGTGAAAGTAATCCTTGCGCGTGTAGGGGTGCTGCCGAACTAATTCACGAATCGCTTCACAAAACGCCTCGATACGCTCCGGTGGCGTGTCATAAGTGATCGAAAGCTTACAACTCAAGCGTCGATAGGTTCGTTGTCCCATGTTGTCGACGGTTGCAGTAATAAAAATCGAATTCGGTACGGATACGACAGAATTGTAGAAAGTACGAACCCGCGTGCTCCTAAAGCCAAGATGTTCCACCGATCCTTCGACGTCTCCGACGATAATCCAGTCGCCCACGTGGAAGGTTTGATCGAGCAATACCGTCACGGAGCCAAACAGATTTCCAGCGACATCTTTTGCAGCAAGCGCGAAGGCTAAGCCGCCGAGACCCAGCCCAGCCAGCAAGCTCGTGACGTCGATATCTAAGTTCTCGGCAATGAAAACAATCCCCATTACCGTGACAAATACTTTCATCGTTTTCGTGATCAACGGTACCAGCGCGTCATCCACTTTGCCCGATGTTCTACCGGCTATATCTAATAGAAATGCAGCAATTAAATCGACGAGACGATAAGCGCCCCATACGGTCGATAGACAGGCAATAAACTTTACGGAAATGAGGAGAATTACGAGTGCTGGTCCTGGGAGCCCAAGCATATTAATACCGGCCCACCATGCAAACGCTAATACCATTAATCCGAATGGCCTCAGAATTGAATCCGAAATCTGCCGAAAAGCGCCGACTGAGTAGCGCTTTCTCCAGAAACGGACGGCGATGCTCAACAACAGCGTGACCAGCTTGTCGAGTATTACTCCGACCAAGATCACGAATAAAATTGCCGCCCATTGCCAGTTTTCTAAAATAAATCGCTGCACTTTCCAGTCGGCTGGGATCATTCCAGATTGAATCACCATGTCCACGAAGGCTAATGTGGTGCCTTCGTCCGGTGCTTGCGCGAGATTATCTACGTCGGATAATTCGTCCAACAAGTGCGGTAATGCTGCAGTGGTGCTCGAGCTGAAACGCCACCCTGCGGTTTCTTTAAAGCTGATCTCAATCGCGCCGTTTTCGTAGCTGTGGAACACGAACGGGTCGCCAGAAGTGCTCGCTGAAATTTGTTCGATCTTAGGGATCCGGGTTCGTTGGATAACTTCTAGGAGAATCCACGCGAGATCACGTCCTTTCTCAGTCCGGACAAGGGGGTTGATATTCGCCAAATCTAGGGTCGTTACGGCAATCTCGAGTTGATCGTTATCACCCGCACGGGCGCGTTTCATTGCCTCTAAGAACGTGCTCATTGTGGCACGCGGAGATTGCAGGCTTGTTGGGATAGATGGCGATACAGTGACGTCGGCAGAGGCCAATTGCGGGATCGATACTTGCGCGACCGAGTAACATGAAAATAGGATCGGCAGTATTATGCACAAGAGACGAACACAGCAGGGAAGTGATTTACTCATGCGTTATGACCAAACTCAATATAGATTTCAGTCGTAACCATATCGCATCTCTGAAGATTGCTCGACCGTCGAACACAATCGCCTAATTTATTGCGAGCTGTGATTGATTCTGGCGTTATGAACACGAGTGAATTTCGCAAGAGTTTCCTGCGCAAGCGCACCGACATAAGGAGAAATTTTTATGGTTAAAGTCGCAGACATATCCGATATCGACTATTCAGTCGCCGAGATGGAACTTAACGTCGCACGGTTTAAAAAGCAAAAGAGCTCAGCGAAAGCATTCATAGATACCCGAATTCCTGGTCACGAACGCGAAATATTTAGCATTATCGGTGGCGGCGTCATGGAAGATCCTGAGATGAATCCGCCGCTGGCAGCTCAAGATTTCCACCTTGCCATGATCCGTTCAGAGCCGGGTAAGGGCGCGGCGCTGCATGCGCATTTAACTCAAGAAGTATTCATGCCACTGACGGGAACGTGGTCGATCTATTGGGGCCCAGAGGGCGACAAAGAAGTCGTTCTTGAGCAATACGATGTCATTTCATTACCAATCCATGTCATGCGCGGATTTCGTAATGTTGGAAAGGAGACCGCAATGATGCTGGCTGTAGTCGGAGGTCATGATCCCGGCCGAGTCGGTTGGCCGGAATCGATGAAAACGATGGCCGCCGCGGCTGGCTTGGTGTTGGATAGTGATGGAAACTTGGTCGAAGCCGGCAGTTCGTAATGTCACCTAGCATGGCTCAAAGGTAACTTTTTACCGCGAGCAAGGACGCTCTCCACAATGCGATTGCGAGCTCCGGGTCGGTCGATTTTTTCGATGATTTTTCTTGCCGACAATTGACGAAATACTTGCCCGACAAATTTGCAACTTGCGGCGAAGTCGCAAGAAACACCGAGGTGCGTGCACCGTCGACAACGGAGGCGCCGCCCCCACCGAATCCTGAGCGCAGTAGTTTTGTACCAATCACTCCCGGATGAAGAGAGTTTGCAGTGATCGACGTATGCTTGAGATCGTTCGCTAATTGTTGCGTGAATAAGATATTGGCAAGCTTGGAAGCCGCATAGGAATCGTAGCTGCTCCATGCACGTTCGAACGATAGATCCTTGAGATCCAACGTCGCCCCGCTGTGCGTCATTGAACTCACATTGACGATCCGCGCAGCCTTTGCCAGCTTCAATGTCGGTAGCAACTTGAGCGTTAGCAGAAACGGCGCGAAGTGATTAACACCCATCGTCAGTTCGAATCCATCAACGGTTATTCTACGTTGCTTTGCATAGATGCCTGCGTTATTAATCAAGGCATCTAAGGATGCTGTTGCCGTGACTACTTGCTCGGCAAGGGCGGCGACCTCGCGTAAGCTCTCGAAATCGCCCCAAACGGGAGTGACAGTAGCAGCAATCTTATCGAACGATGCTTGCGTTTTTCGCGCTTTAGCTTCGGAGCGGCCATGGACCAGTACATGGTATCCGTCACGTGCTAGTTGCAGCGCGGTCTCTCGACCGATGCCGTCAGTGGCGCCGGTAATCAGTACGGATTTTATCAATCGATGATAATTAGCCGGTTGGCTAACTCGTTTTTATCGTCTGCTGTGGCAGGTAGGTGCGCGGCGAGCAGTTCGCCGGTTTTTTTGATCGCCGTTTCGAGTCCAGCGGCGGGATTGCCTTGTTTCAGTCCATCAACGACTAAGGCGCAAATCTCTTGTAAGGCTGCTGGTGGGAGTTGCACCGCGGCATTGTCGTCGCCGATCACTTTAACTAGATGTTCGTATAATGAGACATAGATCAATACCCCGATTGCGCCACGCGTCGAGCGGATCCGTTGCCTTTGAAATGTCTCAAAAGCGCGGCGTTCGACTTCTTCCAGCATCTCCTGACGTGCGATGAATGGTAGGCGTAATACAGTGAACCGACTGGCTAGCGCCGCGCCGATTGTAAATCCAAGCACGACGATGGCGACAATCATTGCAATACCGAGACCCGGTGTCGACGTCGTCGACCAGTCAAGGTCTATTTTGCCGGGCACTACGAACCAGGCGACAGCGAGCGTCACGCACACACACAAGAGACCGAATAAGTCTTCCCCGCGGTCATAGCGTCCAGACGCCGTTGCGATTACTGGGACGATCTCCGCGGCCGTCATTTTCTCCGCTTCACCGATTGCACGCTCGATCGTAGCGACTTCTCGGCTGCTGAGGAGTTTACTTGCCGTGATCATAGATAATCGCTCACCATGATCCCGTTGCGCCACCACCGCCGGACGAGCCGCCGCCGAAGCCACCGCCTGAACTACCTGCGTTGCGCATGATGAAAAAGAGTACGCCTACAATCAGCGCAATCAGTGCCCAAGCCCAGCCGGAACGCCCGGACTTAAACAAATTGTAGATAGCAAAACCGATGAATATCGCAATCCCGACCATCGCCGGGAAAAACCACCAAGGTGTCGTTGGTTTCGGTAATTGAAGCCCACGAGCCATTGCATCCAAGCCGCGCACGCCGTCGGTGATACCCGTGGAATAATCGTCGCGTTTGAATGCGGGGATAATTAGCGACTGCATAATATCTCGTGATTGATTGTCGTAGTTGCGCTCGAATCCGGCACCGAGCTCGATGCGCGCCCTGCGATCGCCTGCAGATACCAACAACAGCATGCCGTAGTTTCGCTCTTGCGATCCGATCCCCCATGCGTTGAATAGCTCGCTGGTGTATTCCTCGATACCAAGCCCAGTCGCTTCATAACTCGACAGTGACGGGATGGTTACGACAAACAGCGGGATCTTCTGCTGCTGGAGAAGGGCGGACGCCGTGTCGTTTATCGCTTGTCGAGCTTGCGCGTTTAATAGCGCGGCGGCATCGACAAAATAATCCGACTTTTGAGGTTTGTCAGGGAACGTTGCGGCATTTACAGGCGTCGGCCATGGACCGTAAAGGACGAGCAGAATAAACAGCAACGGTTGGCGACGGATCAAGCTCGCTAGCAGACGTTTCTGCCAGCCAAAGTCGATGAGCGTTAGGTTGGTGCCCAGTGGCCCTGCCATCGTCCAGAAATTAGCGTAGGTCCGCGTTAATTTTTTCGAGAACACTCGATCCCGGACAAAGTTCATCTTCGCCTAAAGCATTCAGCGGAAGATCGACTGTATTCAGATTGCTATGCAGATCCTCTGCATCCGGATCGATATAAATAAGACCTGTTACGATTTCACCTTGCGCCGCGCGGGCTTGCAGAAAGTTCGTCGCCTGGATGCGATCGTGAGGATCGTAGTCCTTGGCGATTTTGCGCAAGCGCACCACGGAACCGTCGTGTTGGACAATATCTTCGACCGTTCCCGCTTCGTAGTCGGCTGTTATCGGCTGGCGTCGCGGAATAAAGTCTAGTCGGTTCAGGGCTTCATTGTGTTCGCGTACGTAATCGTAACTTTTCGTCGAACCTGCATGATTGTTAAACGCAACGCAGGGACTGATTACATCGATAAACGCGGCGCCTTGATGCTCGATGGCCGCTTTTAGTAACGGTACAAGCTGGGCCTTGTCGCCTGAAAAACTACGCGCGACGAACGTCGCACCGAGTTGCAGCGCGAGTCCGACCATATCGATATTACTGTCGCGATTCACCACGCCACGCTTCGATTTTGAGCCTTTATCGGCAGTCGCGGAGAACTGTCCCTTGGTGAGCCCATAGACGCCGTTATTCTCCACAACGTAGAGCATGTTCACGCCGCGACGTAAGCAATGTGCGAACTGCCCAAGTCCAATCGACGCAGAATCACCGTCACCAGATACGCCGATGTAGATCAGGTCTCGATTGGCGAGATTCGCACCGGTTAAGACTGACGGCATGCGACCATGAACGCTATTGAGTCCGTGTGAAGAGCCTAAGAAATACGTTGGGGTCTTCGATGAACAACCAATACCGGACAGTTTCGCAACCCGGTGTGGTTCGATATTTAATTCGAAGAACGCTTGGATAATCCCAGCGCTAATCGAGTCATGCCCGCAGCCGGCGCATAGCGTGGATACGGCCCCTTCGTAGTAGCGTCGGGTGTAACCGAGTTCGTTCCTCGCTAAGCCAGGATGAGCGAGTTTGGGTTTGGTAATGTATGTCATCGTTTTGCAGTCCGATAGCGACTCAGCGCTTGGGTGTTTGTTAAATAGCGGATCGCCGCTTCGTTCGTCATTCGCCGAACAATCTATTGCGTTCCAGTGCTCCGCATTGGTGCTTCGATGACGGCGGCAATGCCCTCACTGATTTCACGGGTAATAAATTTCGCCGTGATGGGCGTGCCGTCATAATGCAGTACGGCCATTAATTTTGTTGGGTCTACGCCGCATTCGTTTACAAGCAACATGCGCAGTTGCGCATCGCGGTTCTGCTCGACGACAAAAAGTAGATCGTGCTCCGCAATGAATTCACCGACACTGTCGGCGAATGGAAACGCGCGGATCCGCAATGCATCCACTTCGAGTCCACGGAGCTCTAACGCTTCGATCGCTTCGGCCATCGCTGGCGAAGTTGAACCGTAATAGATCACGCCGATCTGGGACTCGTGGGTGCCAGTGTAGAGTATGGGCTCGGGGACAATGCCCTTAGCCGTTTCGAATTTCCGCAATAGCCGCTGCATGTTGTCGACGTAGTCGGGACCCGCCTCGCTATACTTTGCGTAACGGTCTTTGGTCGTGCCGCGCGTAAAATATGAGCCACGCTTTGGATGGGTGCCAGGATAGGTGCGATACGGAATACCATCGACATCAACATCTAGGTAACGGCCAAATTCGGCGCCGCGTTCGAGCATTTCGTGGGTCATCACTTTGCCGCGATCGAAACGTCGACTGTCGTCCCATTCGAGCGGATCGCAAAGCCGTTCGTTCATACCAATATCGAGTTCAAGCATCACAAATACGGGGGTTTGCAGCCGATCGGCCAAGTCAAAGGAAATTGCGCCCATTTCAAATGCTTCGCGTGGATCTTCTGGAAATAACAGGACATGCTTGGTGTCGCCGTGAGATGCGTAGGCGCATAAGGTGACGTCCGATTGCTGTGTTCGAGTCGGCATGCCTGTCGACGGCCCGCCGCGTTGAACATCGAATATCACCGCCGGAATCTCGGCGAAATAGGCGAAACCGATAAACTCTTGCATAAGTGAGATCCCCGGTCCCGACGTCGCTGTGAACGCGCGCGCGCCGTTCCAAGCAGCCCCGATGACCATCCCAATGGATGCGAGTTCGTCTTCGGCCTGCAGGATCGCGTATTTGGCTTTGCCACTCGTGGTTTCGTGTCGGTACTTTTTACAATGAACCTCGAATGCTTCGGCTAGCGACGATGATGGCGTTATTGGGTACCAGGCTGCGACGGTCGCGCCTCCATAGACTGCGCCGAGTGCGGCCGCGCTATTACCTTCAAGAAATACTTTGTCGCCAACCGAATCGCTTTTCTGAATTTGCAGGCCGATCGGGCAATCGAAATGCGACAAAGCGTAATCGCGGCCCATCGCTAATGCTTTGACGTTCGATTGCATTAACGCCTCTTTCCCTTGGAACTGCTCACCGATAAGTGAAGTAATCACTTGAGGATCGATATCGAGGAGGGCGCCTAGCGCGCCGACGTAAATAATATTTTTGAACAGTTGCCGCTGGCGTGCGTCAGTGTAAGCCTCGTTGCAAATTTTCGTTAACGGGACGCCTATTGCCCGGACATCGTCACGAAATTTCGACGGCAGTAAATCTCTCGAGGAGTCGTAGAACAAGTAACCACCCGGATCAATTTCGGCGACATCCTCGTCCCAAGTCTGCGGATTCATCGCAACCATGAGATCAACACCGCCGCGCCGTCCTTGCCAACCGCGATCGCAAACTCTGACTTCATACCACGTCGGTAGCCCCTGAATGTTCGACGGAAAAATATTTCGCGGGCTGACGGCTACTCCCATGCGTAATATCGCGCGGGCGAACAGAGCATTGGCAGATGCCGATCCTGAGCCGTTAACGTTCGCAAATTTGACGACGAAGTCGTTAATCGCCTGGATATTCTTCATTGATTACGCGACCTACCTGTTGGGTGCCTAGTTAACGGTTGTGATATGTGACGTGGGTGGTGTTGTTTTAAGTGAGACACAGCGCAGCGTTCTCGAATAAGACTTATCGGCCGGGCTGTTCGCGATTTTATCCATCAGTGTTGCCACAGTCCTGCGTACCTATGCAGCCTTTGCTCGCTTTTTAGGCTCGCGGCATTTTGGACCAGCGTGCTCTTCATCAAGGAGAAATTTCTGCATATCCCACGCGCCGGTCGGACAACGCTCCGCGCATAAGCCACAGTGCAAGCACATATCCTCGTCTTTCGCCATAATTCGGGCGGTCTTCAACGGTGCTGAGATATAAATATCCTGGCTTAGATCTTCCGAAGGCGCGTGTAGTCGCGAACGCAGATCCGCCTCGTCGCCATTCTCCGTGAAATTGATACAGTCGGTTGGGCAAATGTCTTCGCAGGCGTCGCATTCGATACATAAATTGTGATCGAACACGGTTTGGATGTCGCAATTCAAACAGCGCTCGGCTTCCGCGACAGCAAGATTTTGATCGTACCCTAGTTCCACTTCGACTTTGATACTGGCCAGTGCATTGCGGAGATCTTTCAGCGGCACCTTATAGCGCAAATCGTTTGAGATATCGTTGTCATAGCTCCATTCGTGGATACCCATTTTTTGCGAGCTAAAATCGATTCTTGGTGGCGGCCGCACACTGATATCTTCTGCGTGGCAAAACTTGTCGATTGATATGGCGGCGTCATGCCCGTGAGCCACGGCCCAAATGATATTTTCCGGACCAAACGCGGCGTCGCCCCCGAAAAATACGTTTGGCAACGTCGATTGAAACGTTGCTTTGTCGACTTTAGGCATCCCCCAATCGTCGAAATCGAGACCAATGTCGCGCTCGATCCAGGGGAATGAATTTTCTTGGCCGACGGCGACCAACACGTCGTCGCAAGGGATATACTCGTCCGGTTCTCCTGTTGCTACTAACGAGCGCTTGCCGTTGTCGTCATAGTGCGCAGCGACTTTCTCGAACGTCATGCCAACGAGTTTGCCGTCTTCGTGGTTAAACTCTTTCGGCACGAGGTAGTTTAGGATCGGAATGTTCTCGTGCGCAGCGTCCTCTTTTTCCCACGGAGACGCCTTCATTTCGTCGAATCCGGAGCGCACGACGACTTTCACTTCATCGCCGCCGAGTCGTCGAGACGAACGACAACAATCCATCGCGGTATTTCCGCCACCAAGGACGATCACTCTTTTGCCGATTTCTTCGATATGCCCGAACGACACTGAAGACAACCAGTCAATGCCGATATGAATGTTTTTGCCAGCCTCTACTCGTCCTGGTACGTCGAGGTCTCGACCGCGCGGCGCACCGGTGCCGACGAATATCGCGTCATAATCTTCAGCTAAGACATCCTTCAGTGAATTAACCCAGCTGCCACCGCGAAAATCGACACCCAGCTCAAGGATGTAACCGACCTCTTCATCGATGACTCTTTCCGGTAGGCGAAACTTAGGGATCTGGCTACGGATCATGCCGCCGGCGCGGTCCTCCCCATCGAATACGACCACCTCATAGCCAAGCGGCGCGAGGTCTCGGGCAACTGTCAGTGAGGCCGGACCCGCGCCGATACAAGCAATTCGCTTGCCGTTCTTCTTACGCGCTGGCTCCGGTAATCGTTTACGGATGTCGCCTTTGAAATCTGCCGCAACCCGTTTCAAGCGACATATTGCGACTGGCTCTTCCTCCACTCGACCACGCCGACAGGCGGGTTCGCAGGGCCGATCGCAGGTGCGTCCGAGAATTCCTGGAAACACATTCGATCGCCAATTGATCATATATGCGTCGGCGTAGCGGCCGGCAGCGACTAATCGAATGTACTCTGGAACCGGCGTATGTGCTGGACAGGCCCATTGGCAATCCACAACTTTGTGGAAATAGTCGGGATCTCCGATGTCAGTACGATCCAAGTCGTACTCCTTTCAGCGCGGCTGTCATCTCCGTCTCCAGGTCTAAAAAAACGTGTGGAATTAGCGCGACATATTACGATCCAACGCTCGAACTGCCAAGCGCCGCATACCCCGTAATGAACCGCCGCGACAATAAAATTTCAAGACTCGCCCTCACTGCCCTAGGATTCGAAATTACTCCCAAATGGTTGAGCTGAATCATGTCGCTGAACGAGTCCCGAATTTAACCCAAGCAATGAGTCTGACAAGTAAGTACCTGGCCGCCTGCAGACCGAAACGGCACGACTTTGTGTTGTGCTTGGCGGTAGTTACCCACAATTTCTTTATCGACGTTCGAGTGATTTAGCGTAACTGTCGGGCACAATGGGCTTAGGTTTCACTATCAACGCTGAGCGACGCTTCGGGAGAAATGAAGGATGCAGCTGATTATTCGGACGTTTATTAACGGCTTACTCGCTTTCCTGCCAATATTTATTACCGTTTACGCCGTTTACCACATCGGCGGCTGGCTAAATAAAATCACGAATGACTTATTGAAGTTAGTGATTCCAGGTATTGTCGATGTTCCCGGCCTTGGCATTGCAATCGGTGGGCTGGCGATATTTGTACTCGGGCTACTCGTTTCTTCACGGCTAACGCGGTGGATTTACAATCTCGTCGAGACGCCGCTCCAACACGTGCCGATCATCAA
>JAQCEL010000313.1 GCA_027618655.1 Pseudomonadota bacterium
GAAATGGCGTTAAATTCATCAACAGCAAAAGATGTTCGCGCGAGCTATCAAACGTTTCAGGAGTCGCGGACTCCGAGAGTTCTTTGGAAATCAACGCAGCAACTCGATTTAAGTTGCGCATAAGTTGCATTTCATCTTGGCGCTGCCGGATTAGATTTTTTAGCTCATCGATTTCTCGTGTTGTATTAGCTGAGAATTGGATGCGCTCGAGTAGTTGCGAAACGAGAATGCCGCCATGGGTGTCGTCGCCTTCTGATGCTTTCGTACTCACTAGCTCAGCAACTGCGTCTGCAGCCCTATCAAGCACTTGATCGAACCTCGCTTTATCGAGAGGTAGCGACAGTTCTTGTTGAATTTGCTCTAGCGTCCCGGAGGGAGGGAATTTTCCTTCAATTCTCTTTAGCAAATTACACAGCGTGCGGCCGCCGCGTTGGTCGGCATTTTGATTAATTCCTTGCGAGACGATGGTATCGACGACTTCGTCGATTAGACGCTGTAAGTCCTCATCTTTCTTACCATTACGAATGAGTGTCCCTAGTTCTTTGCGCTGTTGATCGAGTGTCGCATGAATGCCATGGAACGATAAGGCTAGCCGCAGTACGCCGCGTTGTAGTCGCGAAATGATTTCCTTTGAATTGCCACTGCTGGTCTTATTGTTCATGTTGTCCCGTACGCTTTTCATGCAACTTGAGAGCCCGGTAAGCTACCGAGCGAAGGCAAGTCTTAGCACGGAATTCGAATAGACGTACCAGCGGACCGCCCCGGCGCCGTCCGCTCGCAGGGTGTTGCGAACCTATTGCGTGTTTTCTTTAGCGACCAGAAAGTCCACGACCTTTAGCATTTCTTCGAAGCTGCCGCTAAGTCGCGCCGACGTGCGGTATTTACCATTGACGATCATCGAAGGCACCCCCGAAATTCCGTATTCTTTCGATGAAGTCATCGCTTGGCGGGTTTTCGAATCCACGGAAAAAGAGTTGTAGGCCTCGCGAAAATCCGCGTCCGATACGCCGTATTTAGCGAAAAAAGTAGCCAGCGTATCTTCGTCGCCTATTTTTTCACCTAAATCGTGGATCGCCGCAAATAGCGGTGTATGTATTTTGTCCGACAGGCCTAAGGCTTCGGCGACATAGAATGCGCGTGCGTGAGGCACCCAGTTACCGGCGAAGACTCCGGGCAATCTGCGAAACGCGACATTATCGCGTGTTTCTTCCTGCCATTTATTGATGTACGGCTCGAACGCGTAACAATGTTGGCAACCGTACCAAAAGACTTCCACAACTTCGATTTTGCCATCAGCATGCGTGGTCACTTCGGGCTTGATTAGTTCGTAATTCTCGCCTTCTTTATAGTTTTCGGCAGCATTTGCACCAACCGAAACTGCAATCAAGAGTGCGCCGATAATATTTCGAAGCATTGGGTTCAGTCCTTTAGGTATCTATGTCGTTATTGGGTTTTGGCTCGCCCAGGCCTGGAAAGTTCCTGACGGCGCTGTCCGGCAAACTGGCGGTATAGAGCGGCGCGGGTTGTCCCTGCGTCGTGCTTGCGGCTATCGCGCACGCGAGGATCGGCGCGGCAAGACGTTACTAGGATAGCGAAAGCTCGCAATACTGGTTGCCTCACGTCCCTCTCCCGTTCGGCTCTGCGCTGCCTCAATACATCCAGATCGTCCGCGAGCGCGGCTAATGTAGGGCGTTAATATAACGCGTGACGTGCTCGATATCGTCGTCCGTGAGCTTTTGCGCAATGGATTGCATCATGAGTTTCCGTTCTTTGTCAGTTGTCCGCGTGCCGTCGCGGTAAGCTTTAAGCTGTAAGCTGGAATAAGCTGCATGTTGTCCACGCAGGGCAGGATAGTTTGCGGCCGGGTTTCCAGCCCCATTTGGACCATGACAGGCCATACACGCAGGGATCCCTTTTTCTGTGTTGCCGCCTCGATAGAGCGACTCGCCAGCGGCAATTTGTTCTGTCTCTATCGACCCGATTTTTGGTTGGCCGGCTGCATAAAATTCTCCAAGCGCGCTGATGTCCTCTTCGCTTAGATTCGTGACCATTGCCGACATGTTTGGGTTCGTCCGATCGCCACTCTTAAATGCGCGCAGTTGTCCGGCAACATAACTTGCATGTTGACCCGCCAGATTTGGCCACTCCGGGTTTACACTGTTACCGTCGAGGCCGTGGCAAGCTGCGCACTGACCCTTCGCGATTTCGTTCGCTGATAAGGGCAAGCCAAGGAAACACAGGGCAGCTAGCGCCGCGCTCAGAGCAGTTTTAAATTTCATAGGTTTTCCTGAGACAAGTTAAGCCGGGCATTATATAACGGCTCGAGGTATGGTCTCTCAAATATGTCAGTAGAGATCGAAGATCATTCACGGATTATCACTTGGTCGCGTCGGATCGCGCAACATCGCGACCTCATGCGGTCTCACTGCCGCTAGTCAGGAAAGTTTTTTATGCCACTCGAGTCCGCAACGACCACGATTAACCTAAGTACGGCTGAATTCGTCAAGGAGGCGCATCTGTTAAGTGAGATGCCGGCCGATTTTGGTGCAGAAATTGTATTTGCGGGTCGCTCGAATGCCGGAAAATCCAGCGTGATCAACGCTCTTTGCAATCGTAAAAAGCTCGCTCGTACAAGCCGAACCCCGGGTCGAACCCAGCAATTCGTCGTATTCGAATTCGCCCCGGGTCGAAGATTTATCGATCTACCCGGTTTCGGATTCGCGAAGGTGTCAAAGTCGAAGCGACTCCATTGGGAATATGAGATACCGCGCTACTTCGCATCGCGGCGATCGTTGATCGGCCTGGTGCTGGTTGTCGATTCCCGCCATTGCCTGAAGGAACAGGAGCTTGAAATCCTGCGGTCGTGTAAAGCGGTAAATTTGCCAACGCTCTTGCTACTCAATAAATCCGACAAACTGAATCAACGCGAAACTGCCGCAACCTTGCGCAATCTTAAACGTAGCCTGCAAGAATTCGACGATCTCGTTACCCCATTACTTTTTTCAGCCACGA
>JAQCEL010000314.1 GCA_027618655.1 Pseudomonadota bacterium
GCTATTTCGGTATCATCTCGTGTTAGAAACACGTCCCCCCTTCAGTATCATCTCGTATTGGACAAGGCTCTGATTTTTAGTATCTCTCACGATGGTGTATTTTGCGGTTACAAGAATAGAATTTGAGGAGCGGGCAGTCGCTCTGCCGGCAAGCACGCCGTCTGTTAAAGTTTTGCGCACAGTAGCGCATAATCGGTGTGAATATTTCTCCGGCAGCCTTCGTAAGAGTAGGACTCCCATCTCGAGACCACGGCAATAGAAAGTTAGAATATAATGACCAGCCTTCCGCTTAACCATTTTTACCATCTTAAGAGATTAGCCGACCTTCGGCGCTGCGATGTTACGGAGGCCCTCGGCTACCTCATACAGCATATCGATCCGATTGATGAAAACTGGATCGATCAGCGTTGGACCGGGGTCGAAGGGGAATTCAAAATCGACCTTGGCGGGTACGATGTCGCTCTTGTTATCAAGAAGATTCAGGGCTTGCCACGCAATCTTCGTCCGGTAACTGACGGCCCTTATTTAAAAGATTTCAGTTTCTTCACGCAAGATCAGGGCCTTCTCGGTATCGAAGCCGAGGGTGTCAAGATGCTGGACTTCGAGATGGCGACGTCACGCGATAAGGATGTGTTCGCCCTGGTCAAGGACCTGCTGCCTGAAATGACGGTGCAACAATATCGCGTTTACAACACCTTCAACAGCCAGTATCTGCGCTTGGTCCGTGAGCCGCAGTTATTTACCATGCCACGCATCAAGGCTGTGGCAATCGATGCCGGCTGCTATGTCGGCTACAAAGCGTTGGCGATGGCCCAATTTATCGATGGTAGCCCGGTGCTGGCTTTCGAGCTGGCAACCGATAATCTGGAAGTTCTTAAGCTGAACATCGCGAACAACCCGAGCTTTCCCATAGAGGCGGTCAGGGCGGCACTGTCGGACACGGTCGCGGATCTAACGATCCACACCCGCAATGAGCGCACCATGGCCCATTCCCTGACTAGCTTTACCCAGCTTACGGAGGCGAATACGTCTCTCCTCAGCAGCGGGCAAACTGCTCGTGAAATGGAGACCGTTCGAACCGTGCTGCTCGACGACTATACCCGTGATGTTGAACAACTGAGTGCCGTACACATCTCGGTAAACGGGCATGAACCCGAAGTTGTACTAGGTGGTATCGAAACCGCCAAAAAGGCCGACATTTTAAGAGTTTCGTGCCCGTATTCGCGCGATGGGCGGATGGTTAGAGATGCGGTGATCGAGGGCTTCCAGGGCAACGGTGTGGAGGTATTTGGAACCAGCGGCGCGGCCGTAATCGCGGGAAAAGAACTTGGCGACTACCATGCTATCCCGATTGGTCGACCGACGGTGCTGCAACGCGAGCTCATGAGAGCTAAGGCTGTACTCAGATCTGCTAGGGATAAGCTTTTTCCACCCAGGCTTGGATCTTGAGAATAAGGAGATTCGTCCAGCGACGCAAATCGACTCCCTTGTCGAGTTTCAGCTGGTCAGCACCACATCGCCCTCTACACATGTCGTGGATTACTGACTAGACACCGAAGCCGCGCAGCGGAAATTGTGGAGTGCGATTTCCGAGCTATGAAATGTTGCCCATGCGGGCAACGTATAGTCGTCCGACCGCGACAGGCTGTGTTGATGAAGCCAACTTGTCGAGTTGAGTTCCTTTAGATATCTGAATCTACTCCCTGCAGAAAGTGTGTGTTAGTGACTGCGTCGGCCATGCCGTTAAGCACCGGCTCAAGTGCATAATTAGAACCGGAACCTAATAGCTAGCAATTACAGTTTTTCTGAAGGAACAACATTACGGCGGCCGTCTGCCAGTGTGGTGACATCGTTGGGCGGTCAACAGAAAATCGAAAACAAAACGTCGGGATGCCATGAAGAACCCCGGTTGTAATTCGGGAATAGAAACCGTCGCTCGACTTCTGGATAACGTTAGCGGCGCGTTTCGGTAAAAATGGCTGGCGGAGTCGCAGCTCCCAGATGGACAGACTACGTGTTGGGTCGAGACCTGCGCGCTCAAAGCCTTGTAAGGCGTAGTGCACAACTCCGAAGCTGAATCGATCCAAGTGAATATTTCAGAGGGAAACACTGCAATAATAGAACCATCGGCATAGCCGACACGCCACACTGCGTTAAGAAATATCGCAACGTGGTGTCGCTAAGAACACCTGAAGATGTTCCGACCACATTATATACTGATCGCCGTCCGCTGAGATTCCTGACGTCTTATGGGCGACCGCGAACAATTTTGTTAGGGTTAGAAAATGAGAAAAGCAGCATTCATTGATCTAGGTCGAACCGTTTGGCGTAACTACTCTAGATTCCTGCCCGAATCCGCGCGTAAATATGTCATTTCAAAGTACAACAATTATCGATCGAGTCATCGACTCTACATTGATGAATTTGCGGCGGATAATTTTGATACCCAATTTAGTGAAATTCTGAATAAGGAAAATAAGGCGGATGCCATGATTCGCAGTAAGCTGCGCTCCAACGATGGCATGCACGACTATCCTGTCACTCGCCCGCACCTTGCTTTTGATTACCTCTCCGGATTGGTTCGTTGGTTGGCGGAATCCGACTATACAGTCATGTCCTATCACGACTTGGCAGGCAACATAGCCCATGGTCAGGAGAACAAGGAGTTTCAACGCTGGATTGCCAGCGCGAATGAGCGTGGCCAGAGAGGGGTCTTGCTGCAATATGACATGGACGCGCGTCCTGACATCACGGCTGCCTTAATGAAGACTCACATCACTTGCGGCGTGCCAGGAAATGCCATGATTTTTCGCCAGAAGATCTTCGACTGGAAACTGAAACGCGAGGGAATTATCGAGATCGACGAGGATTACGAATTAGATATGCCGACTTTCGAGGCATTTCAGAAAGCAGGAGGAGTGATCGGCTATCATTGCAACGCGTTCGACCGTAGTGGCGGCGACGAGGAGAGGGCCATAGAGATCTTTCACGATGATGTAG
>JAQCEL010000079.1 GCA_027618655.1 Pseudomonadota bacterium
AAGCGGGTGCCTTGGATAAGAATCGCGCGCTTAAACTCAAAAAAGCGAAACACAAGCAAGGTAAGCAGCGTGCGCGTGGCGCGACTCCTGAGGACGAAGTTAAGACCTTAGCGCAAAAGGCGCAGGCCGAAAAGATCGAGCGTGACCGAGAGATTAATCGCAAACACCAGCAGACGATGGAAGAAAAGGCGCTACGCGCGCAAGTTCGACAACTCGTTGAACGTAATCAAATCCATCACGTAGAAGGTGACAGCAGCTACAATTTTGTTGATAACGGCGTTGTCAAAAAGATAAATCTTAACGCTGAACTTCATCGAAGTTTAGCCAATGGTAGCGTTGCTATCGCGCGTCTTGACGACACTTATGTCTTAGTGCCCGCTGGCGCCGCCCGAAAAATTATCGAACGCAGCCCTGAAGTGATACTCGTTCTAAATGACAAATCAGATAATGAAGTTATTGATGATCAATATGCTGCTTACGAAATTCCAGACGATCTAAGCTGGTAGACGACTATGGAAGCGCAGTTTTGGTTGGATAAATGGCAGGCGAATCAAATTGGGTTTCATGAAAGCGTCGTCCACCCAATGTTATCTCAGCATTGGGACGCTATCGCGCGTGATAACCGCGGTACCGTATTTGTCCCATTATGTGGTAAGTCGAACGATATGACTTGGCTACTCGAGCGCGGCCACGAAGTGGTTGGTGCGGAACTGAGTGCGATAGCCGCGCAATCATTTTTCGTCGAAAATCGCATAGAGATGCAGACCTCTGAGGTTGGAAAATTTCGATGTTATAAGGGCGGCGGTTACACAATTTTGTGCGGTGATATATTCGATATTACGCGTCAAGATTTGCCAGCCTTTAGTTTCGTGTACGACCGAGCGGCATTGATTGCCTTGCCGCCGGCGACCCGCCGTCGGTACGTCTCTCACTTACGCGGTCTGTGTCCAGTTGCGACGCGGATCCTGTTAGTGGCGCTTTCTTATCCAGAAAACGCAATTTCTCCTCCTCCATTCGACGTTTCGCATCAAGAAATCGAGGTGCATTACGGCCGATGGTGTGACGTAGCCCAACTCAGCAAAGCAACGGCTGACGTCAAAGGAGTGGTGGGTTGTGAGACTACATACTGTCTTGAGGTATTGGAGAGTGACTGAGCAAACATTCACGATCAGTGAACAATTAGTTGCCGATACTCATATTCTCGGTGTGTTCGATTGTTCTCATGTATTGCTCCATAAAAACGCTATCGTTCCGTGGATAATTTTGGTTCCCATTTGCACTGAGACGGAATTCCTGCAAGTGCCGACATTGCTTCGAGATAAATTGGTCGCCGAATCAGCGAAGATCGGTGAGTTCATTCAAGCCCATTTCGGATCAACGAAAATAAATTTCGCCGCGATTGGAAATATCGTTGCGCAGCTGCATTTGCATATTGTTGGTCGTGATCGCGGCGACATATGCTGGCCAGCCCCGATCTGGGGAAATCTTTCTGAGTCGAAAACGTATTCTGATCTCGAAATCCAAAGCGTCGTTGATGGCCTTAAAGCGAGATGCGATTTGCACTAACGGTCATGGGCTTAGTGATGCTTTTCGGGTTTTTCGTTCGAAATAAACAGTATGAAAAACGAGCAAATCGCGCCGAAATCCGGCAACTCAGTGGCAAGAATTCGCCGCCTAGCCGCACCATCACACAAGCTATTTGAATGGCAGTCTCGGATCGGCTCGGTGGCATGCCATTTGCGTTGGTTTTCACAACCCGCGTGATTTCCGAGGAACATGATTCAGATTCAGTTGCAACGTTTTGACCCGCACGCCATGCTCGAACCGACCGACAGCGCTTCGCGAGCTCCGGCGTTCGAGCCCTTCGGTGAAGACGGATTAACTTTCAGCGACATCGTAGACGCGCTTAACCCACTGCATCACATACCGTTTGTCGGTTCAATCTATCGGAAGATCACTGGAGACGAGATTGATCCGGCGATGCGTGTCGCGGGCGGCGCGTTATTTGGCGGACCAATTGGGATTTTAGTATCTGCCGCAACATTGGCTATCGATCGACTGTCGAACGGGTTCGAAAATGCCGAGCCGGTTCCGGAGTCAGTCGGGCAGACCACTAGGGATCTGCAAACGCCTGATGAGAATATCGTTTTAACATCGCCCTCAAATCGGCAAACAGCTATCAATCGCTTGAACGAGCTAGAGGTCGCGGCACAGTCAAAGCTTCCGGCCAGTGACTCGGTGGTGCGGATCCGCCCTGGAGGATGGATGGTAATTCATGCCTATGGACCAAACGATCCTGGTTCAATCAACACGCTACGCAATACCCATGGGGTTTCCATCGATGTCTCCGTATAAGGCGCGATCCGCGCTGTTCGACAAAGCACACGGATCCAATGCGCAATGGTCGAATATTAGGAATCTCACCACAGTTGCTGTCGAAGCGGCATCGCCATGGTTGCGGTTCGCTAAAGGTGACAAACGCTACGGTTTCAATCGAAAACTCGAAAAAGTTCTTCGCATGCCTCTAGCTGGCCGCCGCGGGTCGAACTAGGTACCAGTATCGGAGTTTTAATTCCTGCTTCTACCCACCGGGCGACTTCTTCGCGGACTCGATCCGGCGGCCCAGCGATAGTTGTGTCGTCCAACCATCGATCCGACAAGCACGCGCCTACGTCGTCGAGTCTCCCGGCCGCCACACACGCTTCTACGGCCAGCATGTCATCCATATATCCGGCTTCTTTCCAATAATTTCTATAGTTAGGCAACAACGCGTAACGGCTGAGGGTTTTGCGATTTACCGCACGTGCAAGGTTGATGTCTTCATCGATGCAAGTCGGGATCATATTGCCGATAAAGAAACTGTCCGAATTGGATTTAGTGGGCGGCAGCGCCGCGAGAGAAATCGCCATATGAGAACGTGCGGCATTCGCGAAAATTAGACCGTCTGCGATCTCGCCCGACAACTCAATCATTTTTTGACGTAGCGCCGCCAGAATGATTGGTGGTAGTGAGCCTGCGCGTTTTACGCCTTTCAGTTGTTCAACAAAGTGACGTGTGTCGGCCAAGGGTTTGCCACCGTCAAGCCCTCGTGGCGTTAGTGCGGGAGCGTGAGATACGCCGATGCCAAAGCGGAATCTGCCCGCGGAGATTTCGTGGATGAACGATACGGTAGGTGCATAGTCCTCAACTTGCCGAAAGTAAATGGGCGTAATTGCCGTCGCGATGTCGATGCGCTCCGTCACCAGCGCGATCGCTTCACACAACGCGAGGCTGTCACCAATGCTCGGGCAATATATTCCCGGATAGCCACGTTTTTCGGCTTCGATTGCGACGTCGATTATCGCTTTGCGCCTGCCGGGGACAGCAGCGAGGCTCAATGAGGGTCTAATATCCACCATCAGTCACTCCACTTTGATTGATCATTTGCTCCATTGTAACGCGCAATGCCCGACCGAAATCATGTAATCCGTTACGAGCGACAATCGCGATTCGAACCGATCACTCGCCGATGCGATGCAGATCCGACCGGCGTTACACCGATTAGAATGCACTACTTTTCAGGGAGCCGTGCAAGGTACAAAAGTGCAACAATTTGCTTGTTCTAACTAACCATTGCGCTATGAACGTCCTGATAATTGATACTTCGAAACGCAGCGCGCAAATCATGCGCAAATTCTTGGCCAAAGGTATCCCTGACGTCGGGGTGACGGAATACGATCCGGACCAGCAAGGAGCGCTTCCGCACGCATTAGATTGGTCTAGCTACGACGTCGTGATGTTCAGCGGAGACTTCGGGAGTTCGGGCAGCGGCCTCGAGTGGCTTGAGACGTGTTCTCGCCTCGCGAACTTTCCGGCTGCGATATTAATCATTGCCAAAACCGACACGCAAATTACCAGCAAAGCGTTAAAAATTGGTGCCTATGACGTTCTTATAAAGCGTGATCTCAGCGCGGAAAGCTTATGTGAGGTTGTGCAAGCGGCTGCTGTAAGTGAGCGCAATAAGCCTGCCGATGGCAATGACGACCAGTATGGCGCGACCGATGCGCAGATGGTGGCCCGTGCGCGCCAAGACACTGGTGATGGACAAGGCTATAAGTTCAAACGCTTGATCGGTCAAGGCGCAATGTCGAGAGTCTACCTTGGCGAGCGATTGGCAGATCAGCTCACCGTGGTCGTTAAGATCATGGACGGAAGCTTATCCGGGGAAAACGAAAGCGTTAAACGCTTTGTCCAGGAAGCAGCGCTTGCCCAAGCGATAGACAGTCCTCACGTCGTCAAAATATTTGAACAAGGTTTTACTGACCAATACGGTTTTATGGCCATGGAATTTTTTCCCCGCGGAGACCTTAAGCACCGGATTGAAACAGGAATTACGCGGCAGCAAGCCTACCGCTATATGCGGGAAATCGCGATGGGATTAGCCGCCGTTCATAAAGTCGGAATCATTCACCGGGATTTGAAACCAGCAAATATAATGTTTCGGTCGGATGATCAGCTAGCGATCGCTGATTTCGGGATTTCAAGACGCACAGACTCGACGACGGAATTGACGCAAGTCGGCTCGATTATGGGGACGCCTTATTACATGAGTCCCGAGCAGATCCGAGCGGAGTCGTTGGATCAACGCGCGGATCTTTATAGCGCCGGCATCATCCTCTACGAAATGTTGACTGGGCGAAAACCCTTCGAGGCTGACTCCCTAGCAGGAATCGCCATGAAGCATCTACAGTCACATCCTGATCCGCTACCGACGAAGCTGCGTGGTTTTGAACCCGTGTTTCGTCGCTTAATCGAAAAAAATCGAAACGATCGTTACCCGAACGCAGACGAGCTGCTCCAGGATTTAAACGCGATGGCAAAAAAAGGCGGCGGGAAACAGGTTAGTTAGAGGCCGCTTCATTACGGAACGAGGATGTGCTTCTCGGCGCCCAAACCTTGATTTAGCCGCGAATCTGCTCCCAGGGTGATGCTTCAAACCAGCACGCAAGCTCACTCGCTGGCATCGGTCGCGCTACGTGGAATCCTTGCGCACGCTGACAAACCATTAGCATCAAGGTGTCTAGGGTTTCTTCATCTTCTACGCCTTCGGCGACAACGGTGAGATCAAAGTTATGCGCAAGATCGATAATGGTTTGAACAATGCGGCGATCGGCTGGGTTATTGATCATATTCGTTACAAACGATTGATCAATCTTCAATATATCGACTGGTAACTGTTTTAAGTAAGCGAGCGACGAGTAGCCTGTGCCGAAATCATCTATCGCAATCTTGACGCCGTAAGAATGCAGCTGGTTCAGGATCTCCGTACACGCTTGCGGGTCCGCCATGATTGCCGTTTCGGTCACTTCAACGGTAAGGAGCCCGAGGACGTCGGCCCCCCACAGTTTTATCGCGCTTAGAACGACTTCGGGGATATGCCGATCGACGAGCACGAGCGGCGAGAAATTTATCGACACTGGCAATGACGGTAACTTAATCTGCCAGTCGCTGCATTCTCGGAGCCCATTATTCAGACTCCATAACGTCAAAGGCATAATCAGACCGGAACGCTCGGCGGCGCCGATAAACTCGAGTGGTGAAACGTCACCAAAGTCTGGCCGCGGCCAGCGTGAGAGCAATTCAACCCCGGCTATCTCGCCCGTTTCTACGTCGACAATCGGTTGATATACGGATTGCAGTGCGCCGTCATAAATTGCTGTTCGGAGATCGGTCTCGAGCTGCATTGGCGCCGGTGCTGTAGTCTTCGTACAAGCGACATAGCGAGCCGATTCCAAGCCATTCACCTCGGCGGCCTGCAACGCGAGATCGGCACAGCGCAGCAATGCCTCGGGTCGGTCCGCGTCGTCCGGTCCAATACTTAAGCCAAAAACGAGACTCATTTGTATCGATTTTCCCCCGATCTCAGCAGGTTCGAGGCATGTGCGCTGAATTTTGCTGATGGCCATCAACGGTTGGGCAGGGTTTTTAAGATCGGGTAGTAGGATAGCAAACTCGTCGTTGCCGATCCGCGCGAGGGTATCTTTGTCGCGCAAACAGTCGTGCAGACGTTCAAGAAACATCTCAATCAGCTCGTCGCTTTCGGCGTATCCGTACTCGATTGATATCGCTTTTAGACGATTAACCTTAACTGAAATAATCGCGACGAGCTCACCCGTTCGATTTGCCGTCTCCAGTGACGTCGCCACGGTCGCAAGCAGGGTTTCGCGATCAGCGAGCTGCGGGACCTCGAGTTGTAATGCAGGGTTATTCATTCGCTACAAACTAGAGGTAGTAATCTTCCGGCTCGATACCGTGGCTACCTGGATTCAATGATTTTGTGATTGAGACAAATTTATCCGAATTGTTTTCGTTCGCCTCCAACATTAAATCTCGAATCGGCGGATTGCCTACGGGGATTTTATTTGCATCGAGAACGACGATGACTTTCGGTAACAAACGTCGAACTTGGTTTTGTTCAATGACAATGCCAACTTCACCTGTGCTGAGTTCCACTAACGTGCCGACCGGGTATGCGCCGATCGTTTGGATAAACTGCTCGATCAATTCGTCTTGGTAATGAGTGTTCCTGAATTGGTATAAGTACTTGATCGCATCATGCGGGGACATTGCGGAACTATACGGTCGATCGCTCGTTACCGCATCGTAGAAATCAACAATCGCCGCAATTCGCCCTAGTAACGGAATTTCTCCGCCTTTGAGCCGCTTCGGATATCCGCTGCCGTCGAAATGCTCATGATGTGTGGCAATCATCGCGCGCGTTTGCGGCGATATTCCGTTATCTCCATCGACAATACCAAGCGCAAACTCCACATGCATCTTTACGATAGAGAATTCATCGTCCGAAAGTTTCCCGGCCTTGCTTAACAGTTTTTCCGGCACTTTAGTTTTGCCGATATCAAACAATAACGCGCCGAGCGCGAGTTCATGAATTTGCTCCGCCGGTAAGCCGAGTTGGCGTCCAAATGCGACTGCTAAAGCACTGCAATCGATGCAATGAGTGTACGAGTAGGCATCCTTTTTCCTCAACTGTCGCAGCCACATAAACGCGTCGGGATTTCGCAGAATGCTCTCTTCCATCCTCGCGATGGCGTGTTTAACACTAGAAAGGTTCGGTGCGCGGCCCGAGCGGATATCCTCCATGAATTCACCGATTTTCTCGTTTATCGCCTCACGCACTTCGCTCGCGATTGCGAGTTCGTCCTCAACGGGCGCCTGTTTCTCATACTTAACAGACGGCTTGGGCAGCGGAGCTGGCGGAATGCCTGCTGCGAGTGGCGCGGCGCTACCCATATTGCTGCTCCGGGGTGCAATGCCTTTCTCGACGTCTATAAATACGTGCGCGCAGTGCTTTTGCAGACCACGTAGTTCGCTTTCTTTCGCGACTAAGAAGCCTTGGAACGGAAAGGGTGTTTCCGTCCAGGGTCGGTCGAGACTAGAAACGTACATGCCCATGGCCACCTGGTGGGCGGCGATTTTCATTTGCAACATCGCTGCGTTATCTTCTTAGGTTAATCAATTTAGAGACTGATGCGCCCGCCCGGCGGAAGCAAAGCCGGGGACGTCTAACGCTAATTAGCGGCACCCGGAGGAAAAAATATAGTTGAGCGACGGAAGTGCCGTTGTGATCGAGTTCGCGAAAATCAAATGCATACGGGCCGATCGTAGGCACTGAAGAATTTGGTCCCGTGGATCCAGGCGCAAACGCGCTGTGTAACGCATAATTCTGGTGTCTGTGCGCCACAAGCCAGAACGCAAACGAGTGTGTCCGTCAAGGATTTGCGTACAGTTAAGAACCATTTCATTGAGATCCTTTCGACTTCATTGCTACCGAACCGTCGAACATCCGCGTGCGCGTGAAAACTCAAGTACTCAATCCGTTTGCGCCGCTCTCGCGTGGCGCCGCAATTCGTCCCGGAAATCGATTAATATTGGCCGAACACGCCTTATAGGACATCTAACCAGTCGACATGAAAGCGTTAATCGAACCTGCATTACAGAAATCTTACCTGCTTAAGTCAACACGCCGCAGCCTAAACCGTGAACTCGGCGTCCGTTTACCTGAATCGAATCAGTCCGTGATATCGCGTATATCGAGGACGCGACTTCCGGACATTCATCGTGACAAAGAAGCCTACCCGGATACCGGCAGGGGATTACGCTTAAGCTTGGTTGGACGGCTGCGATGAGTGCGCATCGTGTGGCCGTCATCCCGGGCGATGGAATTGGCAGAGAAGTGGTTCCAGAAGGAATACGGGTACTACAAGCCGTCTGCGATCGCTTCGATATTTCGATTGAATTCGATTGGTTCGATTTTTCAAGTTGCGAGTATTGCGTTAAACATGGGCAAATGATGCCCGACGACTGGTTTGAGACGCTGCGTGGCTATGATGCGATTTATTTCGGCGCCGTAGGCTGGCCGGAGACCGTCCCTGATCATATTTCTCTATGGGGATCGCTTTTGCTGTTTCGACGCGCTTTTGATCAATACGTCAACTTGCGCCCCGTCAGATTATTGCCCGGCATTAAGAGTCCGCTCGCCGATCGCGAACCAGGAGATATCGATTTTCTCGTCGTCAGGGAAAATACGGAGGGCGAATATACGAATGTCGGCGGTCGGATGTTCGAGGGCACGGAACGAGAGATTGTTATCCAAGAAACAATTATGTCGCGGACCGGTGTCGACCGAATTTTGAAGTATGCGTTTGAAATCGCGTCGCGCCGACCGGCCCAGCATTTAACCTCAGCCACGAAATCTAACGGCTTGTTCATCAGCATGCCGTATTGGGACGAGCGTGTCGCGGAAATGGCAAAGTCATACCCTGACATCAAAGTAGATAAGTATCACATAGACATACTGACGGCTAATTTTGTGCTCCATCCTGACTGGTTTGACGTCGTTGTGGCGAGCAATTTATTTGGCGATATCCTGTCCGACTTAGGACCCGCTTGTACGGGGACCATCGGGGTCGCGCCGTCTGCGAATATCAATCCAGAACGTGTCTACCCCAGTTTGTTCGAACCAGTCCACGGGTCTGCGCCGGATATCGCAGGCAAAGGATTGGCTAATCCCATTGGGCAGATTTGGTGTGGTGGATTGATGCTTGAACATTTAGGCTACCCCGAAGCAGGCGCGGCCGTACTGAGCGCCATTGAAGCTGTTCTATTGGCCGGCCCAGCGCACGCACCGCTAACTCGAGACATCGGAGGTTCGGCAGGTACGGTTGAGCTAGGAGAGGCGATAGCTGCGGAAATTTAGTCATGCGATGGATCTTGTATTCGAACCCATCGACTCAGTTCGAAGTGGTTATCTTCGCGTGACGTTAAACGCGGATCCGCCAGCTAGTCACGCGACACAACGCGAGGCCGTCGAGCGGGCCGACTCCCTCGTCGTTCTCGACTTCGAAACGACCGGATTGTCTCCAGACCAGGGTGATCGGGCGATCGAAATCGGCGCGGTCCGTCTTCACGAAGGACAAGTCGTGGAAACATTTCAGCGGTTAATGAACCCAGGAATTCGGGTCAATCCATTCATCGAATCCTATACCGGCATCACGAATCATATGCTCCGTAAAGCGCAAGCGTGCCACGAAGTGATGGCGGAATTCGTTGCGTTCCTAGGGCGTAGTAATCTGGTCGCGCACAACGCATCGTTCGACAAACGTTTTCTTGACGCTGAATTGCGTCGCATTGGTGAAACCTACAGCGGCAGTTTTATTTGTTCGATGCTAGTGGCAAGACGCGTTTGCGACGATGCACATAACCACCGGCTCGCGACCTTAGTTGATCACCTGAACATAGACATCGCTGGCGACTTTCACCGTGCGCTTGCCGATTCAGAAATGACCGCACGCGTCTGGCTCAAGATGCTTGACGAAATATCAACGCGATATGCACCAATTATCCCGACTTTTCCGTTGATGCTACGACTTTCGCGCACCCCTAAGAATGCGCTTCGACAACTGTTTGAAGATGCGATAGACAATCAACTCAATCAAATGAACTAAATGGAGTGGCGAGCAATTATGAAAATCACACAATTCGTGGCGACAGCGGATGGCGGCTCGCGTTTCGAAGACATCGATATCGCGCTCGACAACGAAAGAGTCGGTGCAGATGGATTCACGCTGATGGCGTCCAATCCATTCGACGCCAAAGCCGTCTGTTTCGTCTGCCTACCGGCAAATCTTGATCAGGACTGGCACCAAGCGCCGGCGCGTCAACTGGTTATGCTGCTATCAGGTTCGGTAGAAGTGACGACGACCGATGATAAAGTTCGGCGGTGGAACGCAGGGGAGTTATTTATCGCTGGAGATATCTCTGGACGCGGACATAAAACTCGAACTATAGGGGGTCCCGCGACTGTGATATTCGTCCCGATTGTTGGTGAGGGTTTAGGTTAAAAAAACTGGCTGGTTCTCGGCCAGTCGGACTGCCGTGAAAATGAATTCAGATCAACTCGATTTGCAGAGGTGTTAATTGCCGTAAAACAGAGGCCGAAATCAACATAGACTTGTATCGCCTGAAAGGAGATACTTGCCCTCGAATCAATTATTTCAAAGGAGGTGATCCATATGTCTAGTGAGATATATTCAATATCTAATCAGCCTTTGGGTCTTAATCATATTATGGAAGAAATTCTATTTACTGCCTGAGGTTCTCGAAACGAGTAATCGTTTCAGAGGTTGAACAGATATTCAATCTCACGGAAGGTCGCCTAAAGCGGCCTTTCTTATTTGTAGAGCGCCACAAATATTTAACTCGCGGAGTGATTGACAGTGCCGAGTGCGCGAATCGAAGACCTAGACATTCATTTTGATCATTTCGTGCCCTCCGATCGAGCGAACGCTCAGCGAGTCATTTATATTCACGGCACTGGCTGCAATGCTCGCGTTTTCGAATCACACTTAACGAAGCTGTCGCTTCATCACGAAATCGTCGCACTTGATTTGCCTGGCCATGGAAAATCAAATGGAAATGGATTTCGCAGCGCCGTTGATCACGCATTCTATGTTGGCGCGTTAGCCGAGCACCTGCATTGGGACTCGTGCGTTGTCGCCGGTCACTCCCTTGGTGGTGGCATCGCGCTGGCAAGCGCCGTGTATTTCCCGAAGCTTGCTAGTGGATTGATATTAATCGACACGGGGGCGAGGTTAAGAGTCAATCCAAAAGTGATTGAGTTCGCTCGTCGAGCCGCGCGTCGACGCGGGCCCACGAACGTCGATAGTCGATTCGGGTATGCGCAATCAACGCCGCAGTCGGTTATCGATTCGGTTACTGCAATTAATGCGGGTTGTGATGCCAATGTCATATATAAGGATTGGATAGCTGACGATAGCTTCGATTTCATGAGTCGCTTACGAGATATTGAGGTCCCAGCGCTCGCGATTTGCGGTGAAGATGATCCGCTGACACCGGTGAAATACCACGAGTATTTGCGCGATCATTTAGCGCAATGCGAGTTAGTTATCGTCCAGGGTGCTGGCCATTGGCCATTCGTCGAACAGCCGCGCGTGTTTGATGAGGCGGTACTGAGATTCTTAAATCGGTTTTGAATTACTTTTTATTCGTTTCAATAAGTTGTGGCCAAATCAGTAACTCAAGTAGCGCAAGTCCAAGAACGTTTGGCGAGCGGCGTTGCAAGCAGCATTTACCGCGCGCGTAGTGCCGTGTTGGCACTCAGCTCAAAAAATGCTTCGACGATTGGCATGAGGCATTCTTTGTAAGGCCACACGATACCTAGTTCTGCTTCAAACTCGCTGCGCTCTTGGCGATCTCGCCCAGAATAAATTCCGACAAGACCCAAGCCATTGCGTAGCCACTCATCGGTATCTTGCGCGCTTTTGGCATTGCGCTTGATCATTACCGGTGAGCCTGACATACCGGTTTTGGTTTTGCCGTCGATATAAATTCTCGGTTCAGAATCAAACACGCGTGGTTCGGATGCGATGGTCCCGCTTTTGTAAATTGGTAGGCTGTTTGGCGTGGTGCTCGCGCTCAGTGGATATCCCGTAACAAACGCCTGATCCATCACCTGCAGGTGCGCATCATTGTCGAGCTCGGATTCCAAGTCGATGCGGAATATTTTAGCGCAGTCTGAAATCCGTGAATTGACCTCGATCGCGATCACATCAACATTGCTGCCGAACAATGGATGCTCCAACCAGCATCCGGATCCTGCTTGGTCTAATAATGAAAATTGAAAAACGGTAGAGGAAGTCGGTGGGGTGAAAGGCGTAATGGTCTGGTTTGCGATGTGCGCGTGAACCTTCAGCACCCCAGGTAGGGCTCGCGAGTGGTGCAACGGCAGATTTGTTTGATAATGGCGACCCGATACGACATGCCAGTTCGTAACCAGGAACGTATGTCCTCGGTAATCACAGAAAAATCCGGTCGCGTCGCCCAATGGAGCCAGGGTGTTGGCAGCTAGAATTTCGAGTTTCGCGACGCGAAACGAATGCAGGTTTGTATTTGTCACATTCTCGGCCGGAAACTTTGTGCTAATTCTCCGCCCTGGGAAGGCGGTGCCTGGGTTTAGAGTGCAATGTTACCTCTAAATAGAAGGATATTGGGGATCGCTGGATGGTGACCTCGGGGTGGGGTTCTCGCTCAATCGGACTGCGACGACCTCTAAACGATCAAAATAAACCAGTTTTGTGTGGAAATATCTGTATTTATTTAGAAAAACTATTCCGATCCGGGCGGGAGACGATTAAGATGCGCCCCTGCTTGGCTGGCAATCAGAATTCTGGCCGCATGTCGCGGTCGTGGGCATACGCAATATGACTTCTCCCCGAGACGTTTTTAAGGGTGCGCTCTGCGAGCTGTTGGAATCTATCAGAGAGATAAAATGAAAGACCTTACCAAATACCGAAATATTGGCATCTTCGCTCACGTTGACGCAGGTAAAACCACAACCACCGAGCGGATCCTTAAGCTCACCGGCAAGATCCACAAAATCGGTGAAGTGCATGACGGCGCCGCGACGACCGATTTCATGGAACAAGAACAAGAGCGCGGCATCACGATCCAGTCCGCAGCGACCACCTGTTTCTGGAATGGACACCGCCTAAATATCATCGATACGCCAGGACACGTCGACTTTACTATCGAAGTGTATCGCTCACTCAAAGTCCTGGACGGCGGGGTTGGCGTATTCTGTGGTTCTGGTGGAGTCGAACCTCAATCTGAGACCAACTGGCGCTATGCAAACGACTCAGAAGTTGCTCGCATCATCTACGTCAACAAATTAGATCGCACTGGCGCCGATTTCTATCGAGTCGTGAAGCAAGTGAAAGAGGTTCTCGGCGCGACGCCGCTCGTTATGACCTTGCCGGTCGGTCTTGAAGAGAAATTCACTGGTGTGGTCGATATCCTCACGCGTAAAGCATGGATCTGGGACGAAACAGGCGATCCGTTGAACTACACGGAGCAAGACGTGCCAGCGAACTTGGTGGAACAAGTCGAAGAGTATCGGACTGCCCTAATAGAACTTGCAATCGAGCAAGACGACGACGTAATGGGTAAATATCTTGATGGCGAAGAGCCGGATATTGAGACCATTAAACGCTGCATACGCAAGGGCACAATCAATCTAAGCTTCTTTCCGACTTACTGCGGATCGTCGTTCAAGAATAAGGGTGTGCAGCTCGTGCTGAACGCGGTGGTCGATTATCTGCCGAATCCAATGGATGTTACACCGCAGCCAGAAGTTGATCTTGAAGGTAACGAAACGGGGAGTTTTGCGATTGTCGATCCCACTGCACCGTTACGCGCTCTGGCGTTTAAGATCATGGACGACCGATATGGTGCGCTTACCTTCATACGGATTTATTCGGGGATGATCGAAAAAGGCACGACCGTACTGAATACATTTACTGGAAAGTCGGAGCGCATTGGTCGAATCGTAGAAATGCACGCGAATTCGCGCGAGGACGTCGACAGCGCGCAAGCAGGCGACATCGTTGCCATTCTTGGTATGAAGAATATCCAAACCGGGCATACTTTATGCGACGTGAAACATCCGGCAACGCTAGAGCCTATGGTATTTCCGGATCCCGTCATCTCAGTTGCGATTTCCCCGAAAGACAAAGCGGGCTCGGAAAAGATGGGGGTCGCTCTCGGTAAAATGATTCAGGAAGATCCATCATTTAGAGTCGAGACGGACATCGATAGCGGCGAAACGATTATCAAAGGCATGGGCGAGCTGCATCTCGACATCAAGGTCGATATTCTTAAACGAACGCATGGATGCGAAGTCAATGTTGGCAAACCTCAGGTCGCCTATCGGGAAACAATTACGCGAAGGGTCGAAGACTCCTACACACACAAAAAACAAACCGGCGGTTCTGGGCAATACGCCAAAATTGATTTTATCGTCGAGCCCGGTGAACCTGGCACGGGATTCGAGTTTGCGTCGAGCGTGACGGGTGGTAACGTTCCGCGCGAATTTTGGCCGGCCGTGCAAAAAGGTTTCGCGTCGAGCATCGAAAAAGGCGTCTTAGCAGGATTTCCATGCCTGGATTTTAAAGTCACCTTAACCGACGGCGCTTTCCACGCGGTTGACTCCTCGGCAATCGCTTTTGAGACCGCGGCACGTGCCGCGTATCGACAAACGATCCCTAAAGCAGCACCGCAACTGCTCGAACCGATCATGAAAGTTGATGTCTTCACGCCAGAAGATCACGTTGGAGATGTGATTGGAGATTTAAACCGACGTCGCGGCATGATCCGCAACCAGGAACCGAGTTCTACTGGCGTACGCATCAAGGCCGACGTGCCACTGAGCGAGATGTTCGGCTACATCGGCGACCTACGCACCATGACTTCAGGTCGTGGCCAGTTCTCCATGGAGTTCTCTCATTACTCGCCTTGCCCGTCTAGCGTTGCCGAGAGTGTTATCAAGGAAGTGAAGGAACGTAACGCGGCCAAGTAAGCCTGGCGTTGTCGATTGAGCAAGCCAGAAGGCGGGTCAATGTTTCGTTACAGACCCGCCGCATTCGACTTGCTTAAATGTCAGAATATCGCGGCCAGTTCCTGAGCGGCAGTTACCGCGTTGCTAACCGCCTTTGCGACATCTTCCGGCGCCGCTAGCATCGGTGCGCAGCTGACGGGTGTTACGTCCGTGATACCAACAAAACCCAACCATGCCTGGAAGTACGGACGCTGATTGTCAAATGCTTCAGCGCCGCTACCTTCGTGATACGCGCCCGCACTGGAATAAATTACGGCGGCTTTTCCCTTAACTAGACCGCTGTAACCCGTAGCCGGATCGAAGCTCCACGCCATGCCAGGTTGCGTGATGATATCGATGTACTGTTTCAGTATGTAGGGAACTCCGAAATTCCACATCGGCACACTAAATAAATACTTGTCCGCTGCATTGAAGCGGTCAAACATTTTTTGTACCTGACTCCAGGCTGCGGTTTCTCCTGCGCTTTGTTTAGCTCCGTGCATCGCCGCATATTTCGCGTTGATCATATCGCCGTCAAACGACGGTAATTTTTCGGCCCATAGATCAAGTACATCGACGTGATCGTTCGGATTCTTCGCTTTATAGGCAGTGACAAATGCGTTCGCTACTTCAATGGAATGAGAGCGATCTTTACGCGGTGAAGATTCTATATAGATTAATTTTGCCATGTGGATCCTCTTGAAACGGATTGGGCGGTGTTGTTGTTTGAATGACGGTCGAATTATGAGCACCTAGAGAACAATTAGTCCAGGTCGGGACTCGAAGCGTCGCCACGACCCGCGGTTTGAAGGCCCCGCTTAAGTTTCTTAGCGGCGACCAGCCTCGTTCGTTCCTCGCTATACTACGCTTACCAAACTGAATTATTACTAATAATGAACTGGAGGAATCCTCATGGAATTGCGAGAAGTTATCGGTCGTCGTCGATCCATCCGCTTTGTAAAACCCTATATGCCGGTCGAGCCGGAGAAAATCCAACGCATGTTTGAGGCCGCTCGAATAGCAACTCATTGGGGCAATGTGCAAAGCCTGAGGGCGGTCGCTGTTCACCGTGAAAGCGCCTCTCAGGAGATTCTCGACTCGCTGAAAGCGGTTGTGGTGGGGTGGCAGCTTAAAATCGCGCCAGTCGTCATCGTCTGGTACTGCAATCCCGGAGTCGTCGACGAGCAAGCTGACCGTCTGCGCCAGCTGATGTCCGTTGGTGCACTCGGCTTTGGTGACGTTGAGAAGAAAAAGAAAGCGCTTGAAGAGACTTTCTTACCTGCGTTCGAAGGGATCAAGGATTTTTTGAAACAACCAGGACTCAACGAAATTGATTGTGGACAAGGCATTGCGCAAGCGACTTTAATGGCCTACGAAATGGGTTTAGGGACGTGTTTTCTTGGGACACCAGAAGGTGATTCCATACTGAAAACCTTAGGTGTGCCAGATCATTGTCGGTTGTTGTTGCTACAAACGGTCGGCTACCCCGAGGAGCATTGGGAAGCGGGTGGCCAACGCCCGCGTCAACCTTTTGAAGATCTATTCGCGCTAAACTCGTATGGGAATCCCTATCCGCGCAGCGATGAAGTCGTCGACGAGTTGAAGCGGGACAAGATGTTCACGCGTCCAGCACCGTTGCCTGAGCGAGAGAAAGAACTGGAATTCTTAGAAGCGGCTCTTAAGTTAAAGGCGCCGGGTTTATTCTAAGGCACTCGTACGATTCGTCTGAGGTCGACACTAGATTTTAGCGCCGACCTTGCGACTATGTGGATCCCACAAGCGGTAGCTTTTATTCTGTAAAAACGTTGCTCGCGCCGACGTCAAAGGCTTCAAGAAGAAACCGCTCTTGGGGTTTCTCTGAGGCCGTCTTCGGTATCTCCGCGACAACTTGTAGATAGCTTGGTACGAAACCGGATTCGAGATGCGTACGGCATGCGGCAAATATTACCGCCGGATCGAATTCGATATCGCGCGCTGGGACGATCGCAGCAACCACGTCCTTTTCCCCGGGGACGCCATTCGATGAGGGGACGCCATAGACAAAGACATCATCAATCGCCGGGTGTTCTGCGAGCTCCTTCTCAACGAAAGCAGGGTTAATGAAATCGCCATTACGTCGAATTCCGCCGCCCTTGCGATACAGAAAATAGTAACAACCATTCTCATCGCGATAGCCGATATCCCCCATGCGCAGCCATCCTTCGGCAGTTTTTTGCTGTGAAGCCTCAATATTTTTAAAGTACGACACGACGGGACAAGTGCCATCAGCGTTACGAAATACGATTTCGCCAGGTTCGCCCGGCGTGCATTCATTGTCGTGTTCATCGACGATTCGACCTTCAGCAGTGAGCGGCGTTTTCCCGATACTCCCGACTGGTGCGCTGCCTGGTGGATTGATCGTAAGGCCGCCTTCTGCAGCGCCGTAAAACTCAAAGACTTCTATGCCGTAGCGCGTCGCAAACTTTTCCCACAGTGCGGCTGGCATGCCGGCACTTAAAACATAACGCACGGGATTATCAGCATCGTCGCTTTTGTGCGGCTCGCTATAGATTGCGGTCGTCATTCCGCCAAGGAGATTGAACATCGTGCACTGATAGCACCGGGTAATTTCCCACAAACGAGATTTCGTGAACTTGCGACTAAATACGCCGCGCAAGCCCATAAACAAAACGGTGCCTAGGGTGATCAACTGCGCATTCGCGTGAGTCAACGAGAGGCCCGTGTAGGGTCGATCATCGCTGCGCAAGCCGAGCGTTTCGCCTAAACTCGCCACCGTGCCGAAGCGCGAGTAGGGCGATAAAATCGCCTTTGGATCGCCAGTCGTACCGGATGTATACAACATCTGCATGGGTACTTCCGGATCGTTTACTCGCACCGCAATGTCAGACGCCGATCGAGCTAATATTTCGGCGACGGAAGTCACCCGCAGACTGGATGTGGCCGCACTACCCGCATCGCCCAGTACCCAGATCCATTGAAGCGATGGACAGTCGTTTAATACGTCAATGAGTTGCGCGAGCGCATAGTCGCCGATCACCACACCACGGCAACCCGCATGCTCAAGCATAAACGCAAGTTTCTTGCCCTTAGTGCGCGGGTCAATCGGTACGAACACGGTTCCAGCAATTGACGAGCCAACCATGACGTCGACGAACTCTGGGTGATTTAAGGTAATGAGGCCGAACGCCTCACCGAGTTGCATGCCTTCGCCATCGAGTGCTGCTGCGATCCGCTGCCCATTTTGCCAAAGTTGGGTATAGGTCCGCTGCTCTTCGTCAAAACCTCCGGTACCATTGACGGTAACGAACGTCAGGACGTCGCGATCCGGCCATTGCTGCATCCG
>JAQCEL010000315.1 GCA_027618655.1 Pseudomonadota bacterium
GAGCGATGGGTGGCGATGAGCGCGGGCATCGAGTTTTTGGTCAGCGACGATAATATTCGTTCTAACACCTCGATTTGTTTGAAATTCACGCAACCACAAGTCGCAGCACTTGAGGTTGAGCAACAAGAATCCTTTGCCAGCCGGATCGTCAGTTTATTGGAATCAGAACAAGTTGCGTACGATATCAACGCCTACCGAAGTGCACCTCCCGGGTTACGAATATGGGGCGGCGCGACGGTGGAGACGGCCGATATCGAAGCCTTGCTTCCCTGGATCGAATGGGCGCACGCGGTTGCGCTTGCGGAAATAAATTCCTAGAGCCTGCGGATTACGTAAGTTAAAGCAATCAGAATCCAACAAGAGATCTAGCCATGTATAAAGTATTTGTTGCGGATAAACTAGCGCCAGAAGGCATAGCAGCGCTCGGCGAATATCCGCAAATAGAAGTGGATTTTACCCCGGGATTGAGCGTCGAAGATGCCATTGTTCACGCGCGTGATGCAGATGCGATTATTGTCCGCAGTGCAACGAAATTGCGCGGTGCATTGCTCGATGCCTGCGAGAATCTCAAAGTTGTCGGTCGCGCTGGGATCGGTGTCGATAACATCGATGTCGCGGCGGCAACCGAGCGCGGGATCGTTGTTCTCAACACGCCAGATGCGAATGCAACGACCACCGCCGAACTGGCTATAGCGCACATTTTTTCCTTAAGCCGGCAAATTCCGCTCGCCGATCGTTCCGTGCGTTCCGGGGAATGGACACCAGCGAAATTTTTGGGTGCGGAGCTAAGCGGAAAGACGGTTGGTATAATCGGTTTCGGAACAATCGGCCGGTTAGTTGCCGAGCGCTGCCTCGGCTTGAAAATGAAGGTCATTGGATTTGACCCGTTTGTGACCGAAGCAACATTTGTCGAGCATCAAGTGGAAGTCCGCCAGCTCGATGCATTACTTCGCGAGTCGGATTACGTCACACTGCATTGCCCAGTGACAGACGGCACGCGCGGGCTGATCAGCGCCGAAAAAATGACGCTTATGAAACCGGGTGCGCGTCTTATTAATTGTGCCCGCGGTGGCCTGATTGATGAGCTAGCATTAGTTGATGCCGTCGCCAGCGGGCATCTTGCCGGTGCCGCGCTCGACGTATTCGAACAAGAGCCGCCAACAAACTCGCCGCTATTCGAGCAACCGAATATATATTTTACGCCGCACTTAGGCGCCTCTACGCACGAAGCGCAAACCGCAGTCGGCGTGGCTATCGCACACCAAATCGCTGCTTACCTAACGCGTCAGGAAATTACAAACGCGATTAATGTACCGAGCATTGCACCCGATAAATTGCGTCGTCTGGAGCCCTATTTGCAGCTCGTCAGAAAGCTAGGACGGTTGCTCTGCATCATGTGCGACGGCGCGATCAGCGAGTTGTCGACTGAATTGTATGGACGGGCAGCGGAACTCGATGCGCAGGCGATTTCAAATGAGGCATTGGTCGGACTATTAACCGATCATTTGTCTATTCCAGTCAATCATGTCAACGCAGCTCATCTAGCGCGTCGCCAAGGTATAAACGTAACGCAGGTCGTTTCGCGAGAGTCACGGGACTACCTTAGTATTGTACGCTTATCCGGCAAAACGGCGGACGGCACTTTGTGCCTAGAAGGAACGTTGTTCGACGAGCGACAGCCACGCTTAGTTCGGGTCAATGATTTTGCCATTGAGTCGGAATTGGACGGTCAGATCGTGATGACGCGCCATGCGGACCGTCCCGGTGTGATCGGTGCGATTGGCGCATTACTTGGTCGTGAAGGAATTAACATTACGCGGATGCAAGTTGGGATAGCGAGTAAAGATAAGAGTCAGGCGATCGGTGCGTTCGGCGTCTCAAGTGAATTATCTGAAGCGACAATGCAGGCCTTACGCTCCATTGAAGCGATTGATAAAGTCTTGCAGATTCGTTTTTAAGTGCTGCTGCACAGTCAGCACGCTGAAAAATCGATGGCGCACACCATTGGGTATCAGCAGCAAAGGCGTTAGCATGGGGCGATGGCTAGCTTTATTGCGAATACACTTTACCATCCGGACTTTCCGCTGCGCGCGAAGCAAACGATTAGTAGCATTCTTATTGCCGTCGTCATTGCGACCGTGGTTGCAATGTTTATATTCGACCACGAACCTGAAAGTTTTTCGGTTCTAGATACCGCGATCGAACGGGCGAGTGATGCGAAACAGGCGCGGGTCACAGGGTATGTCACCTCAGCGACGCTGTTGGAGCTAATCGAAACGTTGCTTGATAAACGTGGCGGCTATTTGACGAACGACGTGATGCCGCCGGGTGTTTTAATGGACAACGTGCCCAACTGGGAATGGGGCGTTCTCGTCCAAATACGCGACATGGCGGTTGCGCTGCGCAATGACTTTAGCCGTTCGCAATCGCAATCCGTTGAGAACGCGCAGCTTATTGAAGTCGATAACAGGATCCGTATCGACAGTGAAAAATGGATGTTTCCGGCATCAGAAAGTGAATATCGTGGCGCTGCCGACGCGCTAAGCTCCTATCTTGTCGGCTTGAGCGCTTCGGCGGAACCGGAAACGCAATTCTTCGCCCGCGCCGACAATTTACAAAGTTGGCTCGCGGTCGTCGAAAAACGACTTGGCGACATTTCCCAACGTCTCAGCGCAAGCGTCGGGCAGCCTCGGGTTAATACTGATTTAGCCGGCGATGCCGAAGCCCAGCAATCCACCGAAACAGCCTCAGTTGTCATTGTGAAGACGCCGCTGTTACAGATTGATGATGTGTTCTATGAAGCGCGCGGCGCGACGTGGGCATTACTGCACTTGCTCAGAGCCATTGAATACGATTTCGCGGCGGTCCTTGAGAAGCGAAATGCGCTGGTGAGCCTACTACAAATTATTCGCGAGTTGGAAGGAAGAGTCTATTCCAACATGGTATGAGTCTGGAGGCGGTGCCGTATTTCCAATGGGGTATGAGTCTGAGG
>JAQCEL010000316.1 GCA_027618655.1 Pseudomonadota bacterium
CGAGCAATCATCAGCCGTCTTTTCATGCCGCCCGACAAATCTCGCGAGCGCTGGTCTCGACGCTCCCATAAACCAAGTTGCTCCAAGCATTTTCGACTGTTTTTGTAAGCTTCTCGGCGCGGAATTCCGTAATAACCCGCCTGATTGAGCACGATTTCTGAAACCGATTCAAACTGCGAGAAATTTAGTTCCTGAGGCACTAAGCCAATCTTTGATTTCGCTAGGGAGAATTCCTTGTCGATGTCGTGGCCGAAAACACTGACGCGACCGGAAGTCTTATTAACGAGCGACGAAATGATTCCAATTGTCGTCGATTTCCCAGCACCGTTAGGCCCGAGCAAAGCGAAAAATTCACCTTGTTCAACGGTGAGATCGACGCCGTCTAACGCACAAATTCCACTCCCATATGTCTTTGCGAGATTATGTATTTCTAGTGCGTGCATGGAGATAAATAATTGGGTTTCATATTTCACGACATGGCAGTGGGCCATCCCACGGGGCCAAGCTCTGGCACTATCTTTAGGGACGGAACGCTAGGCGTTCGGATTTAGAATAGTTTCGACCAGGGTCCTTAGCATCTGGCTACCGGTCATATGACTTACCGATAGCGCTAACGATCTTGTTCTTTTGGGCGTCGCCGATAGCGTTTAAAGCGAGCATAAGTTTATTGTCGTGGTTGACGATCAATTGAAAATATTTTTTCGCGACTCTTACTAACGTCGACGCACCGTTTGTTCGAACATTTGCATTGCGTTTTCCAGATCCTTCCGGCAGTAGCGCTTGTTCGCCGAAGTAGTTTCCTCTAAAGAGTTCCGCAAGCACGATAATTTGTCCGTCTTCATCAACGACAAAGACCTCAACTGAGCCCTCTAGCACGACGTACATAAAATCGCCTTGTTCTTCCTCGCGAACGATTATTTCTCCGGCGTCGAAGTGTACTACTTCGGTCCACGTGCCAATTCGATCGAGTTCCTTCTGCGATAACGAGCGGAATAACCGGACGCTACGGATGAGCATTTTTACGCGCTCGTCGTCCCCAAGCGAGTTTAAGTCGTCGAGTGCCCCACTGAGGTCTTGGTGTTGACTGATGCCGAGTACGACGTCTTTTTTTGTGATCTTGAAGAGTCGGCTAGTCTGTAAGGCACGTACGCTGGCATTTCGTTTCCCGGTCGCGCCAGGTAGAAGCGCTTGTTCGCCGAAAAACTCTCCTGCCTTTAGAGTGGCGATGGTGATTTCGCGCCCACCGACCGCCCTAATTCGAACATCAACTGCGCCTTCAAGCACGATATACATGCAGTCGCCGATTTCGTCCTCTTGGATGATCGGCTCTAGTGGTTTGTAGTTCACTATACCGTTATCCGGCGATTGGATTATTTGTCTAAGTTCGTCTTCGTTAAGACTTGCAAAGATTGGAATCTGTTGTAGTAGCTCGACAGTCGCGCGCACTGTTGGCATGTTCGTCTCCATCGATACATCGTTACGTGCACCGCGGATCTTACATTGCCGAGTGGTTTATCGAAACAACCAGGTCGAAATACGTTGACGGAGGGTCTTGCGGCGAGCCGGGGGCGGGTCGACTATCTCGGGTATCAAGAAGTTCACTACCTCCACTGCGGATCGTTCAGCCTCGGCGCGTATCGAATCCACTGATATTTCGAATTCGCGTTCGACGTCATTCATAACCCGTTTGAGAATCAAGCGGTTTTCGGATTGACAGGCCTGGAAGAGCTTTTTGATCTCTTCGCGGATGTGATGCGTAATCATGCTGCGATTGAAAGTCGTTTGCTTGCGCTTAAACACGGAATATATTTGTTGCTTGCCGTAATACGAGTAGAACGACACGGCCTGGATGAGTAAGTTACGTGCAGCGAGCAGCAACATTCCGTCGACGTGCTCGGCAACGAACGGATTCCCGACAGCCTTGAACAGACTGTTTACGATGTGGACCAGATCATTGGTTGGCATGAACATGACTTCGCTATCAACCAAGAATATCCCGTCGATTGAGCGGTGGACGGTCCGAATCTTATCTTGGAAGGCATACAGCTGTTTTACGCCGTCCTCAATCTCGGCGATCAATTGCGTACCCAAAATCGCGGTCACCGCCCCGCGGCGTGTGCGAGCCTCGATCAGAATCTCATTCAGTTCCTGCAACTCATCCGAGGTGTAGCTTGCGCTGGGAGTCGTCAGTAGATACTCATTTGCGTGGTGCAGCGCATTATCGATTTGCTGCCGATATTCCTCTAGTGCACGAACTTCATCCGACTTTAGGCGATTTTTCCGGGCCGTCGCGTCGTAGTCCTTGTAAAGTTGGTAAGCTGGCGAATAGCCGTCGAGTAAGTCATGCAACGCGGCGTAACTACCGACAGTCTCGGCGAATAAAAATCGTTGCCGGAGATCCCTATGCTCTGGGACAAATCGATTTGGACCACTCTCGATCCGCGGTTCGTTGTTAGCGGCTTCGTGCTGCTCGGCGACAACCTTCAATGTCCTAGCGAATAATTCCAGTGTTCGATCCGCGAGCCTTTCGACTGCTACACGTTCGCCCCGCGCGACTTGTGCAAGTACGGCAAGATCGAGTGTCGATTCGACATCGACATTTTTATCTCGCGGGGGCGTGAGGGCTTCCGTCAGTGCGAGTGCATGCATTCGTGTAATAATCAAATTTCTGGACGTCGATAATGAGATCGACGTCATGAGACCGCGCCTGGAGATAGAAGATATAGCTCCGCAAACTGCGGTATTCAAGTCGGCGTTACGAGGCTGCGACAGAGTTCACCATTAAGAGTTAACCATGGGTACCCAACGACTTTTCATCATGCGGCACGCGAAATCGGATTGGCGAGCGAGCGTTAATGATTTTGACCGACCGTTGTCACGAAGAGGGGTTCATGACGCCACAGCAATTGCGTGTTGGTTGGCCGTGCAGCGGATCAAACCGAGCCACATTACGAGCTCACCGGCGTTACGCGCAGCGCG
>JAQCEL010000080.1 GCA_027618655.1 Pseudomonadota bacterium
CAAAAAGAGCGTTTTGTAAAGATTGTTGGCACTTCACGGTCGCCGAATGGACGAACCGATCAGCTTAAAAGTCTGTATGAGTACGCTTTGGGACACCCACAAATCTAATTTCCCTCCGCCGAGCACGTTTTGGGACACCCACAATCTAATTTCGCTTCGCCTGGCCGTTAACCCCGGCGCCCGATACCTGGGTGTCGGGGGTGTAAAAAGAAGTGTGTAGCTGGTTGTCGAAAAATTGTTAATAAAGGGATCATGCGATGAACCAGTTGCCATCGATTTGCAGAAGTGCGGTTTTTTCCTGCACGCCGGCGAGCGAGATCCGAAAATCGTCATCGCTGTCCAAGCCAAGCGGCGCGCTAGCGAGATTGGTGAGTTTGCGCGCGATGTCGTCATCGCTGATCGGAACGGCATCGATGGCGCCTGAGTGCGCCTTGATAAGCGTCCCCACAGCCCGTCGTTCAGAAATACGTTCAAGGCCCTGGGTAACCGCGGCCGAGCCATCAGAACACGCGCTCAAGATCATCTGCCGCACCCTGTCCGCGTGCGTCGATAACAATTTCTAGACCCAAAGCCGCAATAGCGTCCAGAACCATACGGATCTGAGTGCCCGGCTCGCCCGCTTCCAATTTTGAAATCGTCGCTTGGCGCAGTCCAATTTTCTCGTGCAGCGACGCTTGCGTGAGCCCTTGTTTTTTTTCCTTCGCGGCGGATGATGGCGCCAAGCTGGTTTGGCGTTCTTGCAGTTTGCTTCGTTTTTAGAATATACGAATATGCCTATATAGCAGATGAATACGCTTAGCCGTATATAGTTCTAATTTACGGTTTCTACCATCAGAGTTGTTGAGCAATCTCCCGGAGTGCCGCGAGGCGTCTGGACTAATACGCGCACCATCGCCGCAGAACCTTATTCGGTTCTTGCGAGCAAAAACTGGTCGGTCGCCGCAGACTTTTGAGAGCCATACAGGCATCTCCGCTTGAAGTGGAATCGCTGCTAATCTCTCAGGCGAAGCCGTAGTCTTCGTCGCTTATTGGCTCGTTCGGGCGGATCTAACAATGCGGGATTTAAGGGACGGGCCTAATTCACAGTGTAAGAACCGTAACAAGGCCGCTGTTTCCTCAAACGAAATGCACGCATCAGTGATCGATACGCCGCGTTGCAGCGATCTACTCGGGTCGTACGACTGATTTCCTTCGTTAAGATTGCTTTCCAGCATCAAACCAACGATTGAGTGATTGCCGCTGACGATCTGACGCGCGACATCTTCGACGACGAGTCGTTGGTTTTGATAATTCTTATTCGAGTTCGCGTGACTGCAATCGACCATGATTTTTGTGGGTAGATGTCTGGCTTTCAGTGCTTGCTCGCATGCTGCGATTTGCTCGGCGTGGTAGTTGGGTCCATCAGATCCCCCACGCAAAACAATGTGCGCGCATGAATTGCCTTGCGTGGTGGTGATCGCAACTTGACCCGCTTCATTAATACCGAGGAAGCGATGAGGATGCGCCGCCGATTCAATCGCATTGATCGCAACGTCGAGTCCGCCATCCGTACCATTCTTGAAGCCCACTGGCGCGGACAGGCCCGACGCCATTTCTCGGTGAGTCTGAGATTCGGTGGTCCGCGCGCCGATCACAGACCAAGCGATGAGATCGTGGAGATATTGCGGAGTAATCGGATCAAGTGCTTCAGTGGCGAGTGGTAAGTTCAGTCCGCTAAGCTTGCATAAGAGTTCGCGCCATGCGTAAGCCTTCGTCTAAGCGGAAACTGCCGTCAAGGTACGGGTCGTTAATCAACCCTTTCCAGCCAACCGTCGTTCGTGGTTTTTCAAAATACGCGCGCATGACAACGATCTCCTGGTCCTCAATTTCTCGCGCGAGGTGTGCGAGCCGTTCACCGTACTCTAGTGCTTCATCGACGCTATGAATTGAGCAAGGACCAACGACAACCAGAAGCCGGTGATCAGCACCCGTGAGTACCTCGCGAATGCGGCGACGGTGCTCACTGATCGAACGTCTCACGGGTTCCGACACGGGTAGCAGTCGTTTGATTTCGGCTGGCGTCGCAAGAACCTGTTGAGATTCTATATTTAGATTTTCCAACACAATCGCAGACGAACTGTCGAGTGAATTAGTCATCGCAGTGAAGATCCCTTATTAGTGTTCAACCAAGTTTTCACGGCCTTATATTACGCTCAGTCGTGAACTTTACTTAGTGAATAATCAGCGTCGACGTCTGACATCGATCGCTGGACGAAAGCTCGCAGCACTGCGACCAGGACTTCGCAACGGCGGTGTAGCGAGATCTTCGAGTCTAAGTCGCCGTTCAATATCCAGCCGCCGCATACGGGGTTTGCGCATCGCGCTTGTAGACTAACAATTTACGTCGATAGGACAGCACAAGTTCACCGTGTTGATTATGCGCCAGCGTTTCGACACTCAATATCCCTTCGTTTGGACGCGAGTTCGATTCGCGTTTGTCCAAAATGATGGATTGTGCCTCAAGCGTGTCACCCGGTCTTGCCAGCGTTTTGAACTCAAGATCCGTCCAGCCGAGATTCGCTACAACTCGACCAAAGGTGCGAGTCGTCATTGCGGTCACGAGCGCAATGATCCAGCTTTCGAGAAATCTAAATTCGCCGCCAGCGTGCTGGTCGATCCAATCAAGGTCGTGGTATTGCGGTGTCAGTTCGAGTGCGCGATGTGCATGCTGGATCCCTTCGTCGCGCACTAAGCTGCGTCGCGGCCAATGCATAAACCGGTCACCGGATTGACAATCTTCGAAGAACAATCCGACTTGTTCCGTTAACGCGCCGTCTGCCTCGGTCCGATGAGCGAGGAATCGATCTTGCGCCGCCGGGACGGTGCCTTGGCCGTGCCGATCGTCTGGGTGCCGGCCACGTTTCCACACGCGTACCTGATAAGTGACCCGGGCAATTTCGGTCGCGTGCTGATTGATGCCGCGACACGTGACAGTGACTTCGCCGAAATCCGGATTGTCGTGTGAATTGACCGCGACGATCTCCGATTCGGCATATAAAGTATCGCCACCAAAAACCGGCTTGGTCATGGCGATCTCCACGAACTTTGTTATGGAGTGCTTGCGGCCGAACGTTTTGGAGGACATACCGATCAGCTTTTGCAAAGTGACGGTCGACACCATGAGTTCTTTTTTCCACGCCGTTTGGTTTGAATACATAGCATCGTAGTGGATCATCGCCGAATTCATGGTGTCCAACGCTTCATCGACGTTATCTTGTTGGGATACTGTCACGCCAGGCCGATGGCGGAATCGTTGGCCGGGTCCGAAATCTTCAAAATCCAATCCGAAACGTTCACGGAAGGCGTTCTCCGCAGTCTGTGAGTAGGCATATAAGCTCATGTGCGCTCCGATGATTCTTGGTCGTATATAAAAGGCCCGAGCGCGCCATCCTAGCGGGAATTGCCTCACAGCCTCAATACGCGATGCGCGCGGCAAAGCAAAATCTGGCTGCCGAGCCGCGCGTCGTGCGGAATTACGATAAGCGAGGCAAATGCTTTCGTTAGGACGGGACGGTCTGCTTTTTAATTGTGCGATCGCACTTTGAATTCACGAACTCCGAGAGAGCGAAAACTTATGGCATCATTGCAGGCTGGGATAAGGTGATAGCTTTCGAAGCTGGGATCTTCGTTGGGAACTCTGACTTGGCAAAAGAACGGAGTCCAGGTGTTATGCGATTACGTACCTGTTCTTGCCGATGGCGCGAATAAAGCGTGGGCTCGCGAAACTTGAGGGCTGAAGTCGACGTTAATGAGCCGGCAATATTGCGTAGCTCGATAACACATTCGTCGCCGTTCTGCGAACTCGATAAATCGAAGCGGACTGCGATTTGAGCTTAACCACCACCTATCAACTTAAATGAAATATTGGATCAGAAGATGAATCAGAATTATGTTTGTAAGCTGTTCGGCCTGTTGTGTCTGTCTTATGCGTTTTTTGCCAATGCCAACGAGAGCGTCGCCGCTAGCAGCGTCGAGCGGGTCGCAACTAATGTGAGCTACACACGCCTCGCGATGACAGCAGATCAACAAACCTACTTCGTCGATGAAGTGACACCGTACGAGCTTAAAGACTTCGCACCGCCAGCGGGACCAATCGGCGTTGCGATGTTGCAGGATGCGAAATCCTTAATATTCACTACGCTAGCGGGAAAATGGGATGGCGACTGGCATCCGGCGCCGCGTAATCAATATGTCTTCGTGCTCAGTGGTACAGTCGAAGTAGAGGTCACTTCTGGCGAGGTTCGGCAATTTTCTTGCGGCGATATCTTGTTGCTGGAAGACATTGCCGGACGAGGTCACGACACGCGTGTGGTGAGTGAAGAGGCGGTGCGTTTTGCGATTGTCGCGCTGCCCGAGGCGCAATAATGTTCGAGTCACCGAGATTCATTGCACAGTAAATCGCCTCGAAAAATGCCTTCAATAATAGACACCGCGAGTGCCTTGCGAGCATTGCTGAGAGCGTCGGGATCCGAGATCGAGAGTACCGGACGCTTGACGCTTGAGGTGTTTAACGCGTTATCCGACATGGATGCGTTTCGCCTCCAGTTAGGTGCGGATTACGGCGGTCCAGCAGCCAATCCAATCGATTATCTAAAGGTAATTGAAGAGCTATCACGCGGCGATGCCTCGACTGGCTGGTGCGCGATGGTTGGTTCCGAATCAGTCGCCTGCATTAACGCATTTCTGGAACCAGCGACCGTGCGCAAGATGTTGGAAGCTGGTCCGAAATCCACTGCTGCCTTTACCGTTGTGGGTGCAGGCACCGCACACGAAGCGGCCGAGGGATATGTTGCGAGCGGGCGTTGGCGATTTGCGAGTGGTTGTCGCCATGCGGATTGGCTAGGGTCGCTCTGCGTGGTGCACGATGATGATGGGCCACGCACGCGGGACAACGGCGCACCGCTGACGCGGGTGATTTTTGTGCGCCGCGAGGAGGCTATTCTGCATGATACGTGGAGCGTCAGCGGTTTGCGCGGCACGGCGAGTGATGATTTTGAAATCCGCAATCTCAAGGTCCCGCTAGAACAGACGTTCGATTTGGCCGCTCCCCCGGTCGACCCTGCCACTGCCTGGCGCATTCCAGTCGTGCTGCGTTTGGCAATGAGTAAGGCTGCGGCAGTGTCTGGTATCGCGCGCGGCGCGATGGATGCGCTGGTGCCGATGCTTGAACGAAAACCTTTTGCCGGTGCTGTGCCGGCGCGCGAGGAGCCTAGATTTCAGCTGATGCTTGCGCAAGCTGAAGGGGCGTTGGAGGGCGGGCGAGCTTATTTGTATCAGAATATTGAGCTTGCCTGGCAAACCGTTCTGCGCGGCGATCCGTTAACGCTTAAAGACATTGCTAGTGTCCGTCTGGCGATCGTCTTGGCTGCCCAACGCGCGCTTGAATCATTGCATTTGATGCAAGAAATCGCTGGCACGAGCGCGGTGCTCGATCCCACGTTCGATCGCAACGCGCGAGATTTTGAAGTGGCTCGCCATCACATGCAGCTACAGAGCCACATCGTCGAGGACGTGGGGCGTGTTTTGCTTGGCATGCAACCACGAAATCCCATGTTCTAATGATGATGTTCTCGTTTAGTCTTCCGACGAACGGAATAACGATGGAGTTAAAGCTATGGCCGAATACGTCACGATAGAAGAAGCGCGCAAACGCAGCGGTATGCGGTTAATTATTGCAGAGAAATTACCTGGGCCGTGGGCCGAGGGGATCAAAGGCGTACTTGATGTCAAAAAGATCCCTTACACGCGTGGGCGTTTCGATATGGCAAGCGATCACCGCGATCTGATTGATTGGACGGCGCAGGCTTCAGTACCCGTAATCGCCTGGAACGAGGAATTCCCGCGCTCGAACTGGATGGAGCAATTATTCCTCGCTGAGAAAATTCAACCACAGCCCGCGTTGATCCCGCGCAACATCGAGCAACGGATGAGGATGTTCGGATTGCTAAACGAGTTATGCGCGCCGCACGGCTTCGGTTGGAGTCGCCGCTTGATGCTCGTGCACATGGGCCTAAGTAATCCGGATCTCCCTGCCGAAAACAAGGCGTTTTTCCGAGGCTTTGGTGCGAAATACGGCTATTCACCAGCAGCTGCGCTGGCCGCGCCGGCCCGCGTTATCGAGATACTAGATGCTTTATCGGCAGAGCTAGTCAGCGCAAAAGCGCGTGGCGATCGCTACTTCATTGGCAACAAACTCTCTGCCTTGGATATTTATTGGGCTGGGTTCTCGCATCTCATTGAGCCCCTTCCCGCCGAGTTATGTCCGATGCTTGATGAGTTTCGCCCAATGTATATGAACTATGATCCCGGGGTTGCGGCAGCCGCTAAGCCCATTCTCATGGAGCACCGGGAATTTATTTACCGCGAGCACCTTGGGCTACCGATGGATTTATAAAGCGCGCTAGATTCGATTTCAGATGTTCTGCCGCGCGCAACCGTAAAATATTTTTCATTCCTGGCCGCGATGTTCACGCCATTTGTCGTTTCAAGTCTGCGAGTCGAACAAGGATCTGGTCGAGTTCTTGTTCATTGTTATAACGCGACGCTTGTATGTAATCCGTTGCGCCGAGTTCGGCACATTGTGCGAGCTGATCGACAGCCTGCGTTTGGTCGTCGGGCAGAGCGCCGATCAGAACGATATCAGGACAGGCTTTGCCTGCCACCTCGGCCAGCTCTTTTAGCTTCGCGATGCGCGGTGCGAGTTTACTCGGATCAATCCCCATGGGTAGCCAACCATCGGCGCAACGAACGGTTCGCTCCAGTGCTGCGTACCATTCATAAAACAATAGGAGCTGCATAATGATTGATTTGTACTATTGGCCAACACCGAACGGAAAAAAAGTAACGATTCTTCTGGAAGAACTCGGCCTCGACTACACCGTGAAGACGTGCAACATCGGCAAGGGCGATCAATTCGCCGACGATTTTCTAGATATTTCACCCAACAATCGAATGCCGGCGATGGTGGACCACCACCCCATCGGCGGTGGCAAACCGATCGCGGTATTCGAATCCGGTTCCATGATGATGTACATCGCGGAAAAAGAAGCTCGCTTCTGGCCACAGGATATACGGACTAAGTATGCCGTGAACCAATGGGTGATGTGGCAAATGGCGAACCAAGGACCGAAGACGGGTGAACGCGGCCATTTTCGACGCCTTGAAGATTCGCAAGGCGATCAGTCCTATGCATTGACCCGGTTTAGCGATGAGGTTAATCGGCTTTACGGTGTGCTAAATCAGCGCTTATACGAACAACCCTATCTTGCCGGTAAGGACTATACGATCGCGGATATGATTTGTTATCCGTGGGCCGCAGGATGGGAAATTCAAGGTCAAGACATCAACGATTTTAAATATTTTAAACGTTGGTTCGAAGAGCTAAGCGAGCGTCCTGCTGTGCAACGTGGTATGGCAGTCGGCAGTGACTTGACCATCGATCTCGACGCACTCAGTGAGCAGCAAAAGGCCGAGCTGCGGGCGATGTTGTACAACCAAAGAGCCCGACCCGTACGCGAGCGCCAGCACTCGCGGATATGAGAGGCGGCGCGCCGCTTTAAGCGAGCGTGTTGGAGACAACTTCAAAGGTATCTTTTGACAGCGCTGTTAAGGCCTTAATGCGTTCCAGTGCGGTTCTGGCGTGGGCTTGATGATTGACGTCGAATTTTTTCCAACGATCGAAAGCGCGAGCCAGACGCGCAGCAATCTGCGGATTAATCGGATCGAGCGCGATGATCTGATCCGCCGCGAACTGATAACCGCTGCCGTCGGCCGCGTTGAAATGTAGATGGTTTGCGTGGCAGAAAACGCCAATGACGGCACGCACCCGATTTGGATTGGTGAGATCAAAGTCGGGATGCTGCAGCAAAAGATTCGTCTCAGCTAAGGTGTTCGGTAACACCGATCCGGCTTGCACAGAAAACCATTTATCGAGCACAAGTGGCTCGTCGCGCCCGCGAGTATAAAAATCATCGAGTGCGTCGCGACGTTGCGTGCAGTCACGGTTTGCGAGTGTCGCGAGAGCCGCGATCGAATCGGTCATGTTATCGGCATTGTGAAATTGACGCGTACATTGATCAACAACGTGTTGATTCTCTAATTCCATCAAGAAGCTAAGACAGGTATTTCGAAGCGCCCGTCGCCCCGCACTCGCAGCGTCGGGACTGTAGGGACCCGTCACCACATTATCTCGATACGCATCTTGAAGGTTTGTCTCGAGTTGCTCGGCGATGTGCCGGCGTAGTGCACTGCGAACGGCAAAGATCGCGTCTGGATCCACTTCGGCGAGTTGTTCTGCGATGTAGCCTGCGGCAGGAACGCTGATGGCTTCTGCGGCAAATGCCGGATCCGTTCCGCTGTCTTGCAGAACTCGCTTCATCGCATCGATGAAGGCTGGGGCGAAGTTTAATTCCCGTTTGCCTCGATAATCTTCGATGCCCCGGAGTATGACGTTGAGTGCGAGTCGTTGACCGGCCTCCCAGCGGCAAAAAGGATCGCTGTCATGCGCCATCAAATGGGCGAGCTGGCTATCACTGTAATCGAACACCAAATTTATCGGCGCGGAAAAGTGACGCAGCAGCGAAGGAGTGGGTTCGGCAACAATGTTTTCGAAATTAAATTCTTGCTCGAATTCCGTGAGCGAGAGCACTTGCGTTGTGCGGTTGTTGAGTCCTTGGTCACCCGTATCTATCGGCAAATCGTTCCCGGCTTCATCGATTAAACCGATTGCGATTGGAATATGAAACGCTAGTTTCGTCGCTTGATTAGGCGTCGGCGGGCAGCTTTGACTAAGGCGCAAAGTAAACCGTCGCGTTTTCTTATCGTACGCACTCCGTGCCGTAACAACCGGAGTCCCAGCTTGGCGATACCAGCGCTGAAACTGTTCTAGATCAATACCGGAAGCGTCTTGCATCGCGCGCGCGAAATCTTCAACACACACGGCTTGACCGTCGTGTCGCTCGAAGTACAGGTCCATACCGGCGCGAAATTGCTCAGGCCCGAGCAAGGTATGAATCATGCGAACAACTTCTGCACCTTTGCTGTAGATCGTCGATGTATAGAAATTGCTGATCTCCATATACGCGTCCGGGCGCACGGGATGAGCCATGGGGCCCGCATCTTCAGGAAATTGGGCAGCGCGCAGGCTTCGAACTTCTTGAATTCTTTGCACGGCTTGCGAGTAACGATCTTCGCCGTAGCGCTGATCGCGAAATACGGTGAGTCCTTCCTTCAGACTGAGTTGAAACCAGTCGCGGCAGGTCACGCGGTTGCCCGTCCAGTTATGAAAGTACTCGTGCGCTACGACGCGGTCTAGCATCATAAAATCCGCATCCGTTGCCGTGTCGGCGCGGGCTAGGACGTACTTTGTGTTAAATATATTGAGTCCTTTGTTCTCCATCGCGCCCATATTGAAATCGCTCACCGCGACAATCATGTACTGGTCGAGATCGAGTTCGAGTCCAAATTCTTGTTCGTCCCAGCGCATTGCCGCTTTGAGCGCTTCGACAGCGAAGCCGGCTTGATCGAGCTTCCCTGGCTCGACGAATAGACGAATTTTCACCGCACGTCCGGAGCAGGTTTGGAAATCGTCCTGGAGCTCATCGAGCTTAGCCGCGACCATGGCAAATAGATAAGACGGTTTTGGAAATGGGTCGACCCAGCGCGCCCAGTGTCGACCGTCCGAAGTAGAACCTTCGGCATCTAAATTGCCATTCGACAAGAGCAAAGGGAATCGTTCTTTATTCGCACGTATCGTCGTGGTATAGCGGGACATGACGTCTGGGCGATCGAGAAAATAGGTAATGCGGCGAAATCCTTCGGCCTCGCATTGCGTAAAGTAGCCGTCCTTCGATCGATAGAGGCCCATCAATCGCGTGTTGTCGTCGGGCTTTATGCGGACTTGAGCGTCTAATCGAAAATCGTTCGGTAGGTTTGCGATCCTGAGTTCGATGGGGGAACTGTGGAACTCGGTGTGCGCGAGTCTACGCCCATCGAGGCTAACGGAAAGCAACTTGAGCTCATCTCCGTTGAGCACTAGCGGCGCATTCGAATCGCTCGATTCAGGATTTCTCCGGACCGCTAGCGAGCTCGACACAAGCGTCTCAGCGTCACCAATGTCGATATCGAGCGCGATAGTCGATATCAGAAACGGGGGAGGGGTGTAGTCGTTTAAATACGTGGTCTGGGGAGTTGGATTTAGCATGTTGATTATCTTAAGGCTTCCCGGCGGTGCGCGCGAATAGTTCTGCAGCCATCGCGCATGCTAGTGCATCGACGCGAAGAAGGGGCCGAACTCCAACTGGTTTTAGGCCGATGCTAGCCCATTGTCTGGCAACACTCACTCGGGTGCTGTGGGCTAGCTGAACCTGGCTTAGACTCTGCGCCAACACCCGCTAGCGAAATTCAACTCGCAGTCAATGCTCGTTTGAATACCAAACCAAGCCGCAGAACTTCTAGAAATGAATCTACCACCTTAGTTTATCTGCGAGTTGGTGACTGCATCAAAACGCTAAGGTGACAGCCCCATGGATCGTTCGTTCTTCGCCACCAAAGAATCGATAGGAGCCGAACGCAAAATCCCCCCGAGTCGCGTAGGCTTTGTCCGTTAGGTTATTAATTCGTGCATGCAGCGTAACGTTCTTATGTACTGGCTTGCTGACTCGAAGGTGAAAAACGTCGTGCCCATCGTATTCGTGCTCGTTCCTCGCATCTAAATAATAAGACCCCATATGCTCCCATTCGATTTCCGCACGACCGCCAGCAAGAAAATTCCAGCCGAATCGCGTGTTCGCAATATTTTCAGGGGCCGTGTCTATATCATTTCCTTTCACGATACCGCTGGCGTTTTGAAACGACTTGTACTCGTGTTGGGCGTGAGTGTAATTCAACCCGGCATCGAAACGATCTAGGATTGGAATGAGTAGCCCAATTTCGACGCCCTCATGATCGGTTTTTCCATTCGTTACATTAAGGCCATTTGTGTCGCGAAAGAAAAAATTCTCCTTGTCCATGTTGAAGTAAACGACTTCGTAACTTATTCCATAAGTCTGGCCGCGAACGCCGATTTCTCTACTATCGATTCGTTCGGATTTTATCGTGTCCGTCCTCTGCCTTCGCTGTATTCGATACAGATCCGTTACTTGCGGAGCCCGAATACCTCTAGACCAATTTACAAACAAACTTGCGTCGTCATAAATCCGATAGGTCGCGCCGATTTTGGAACTGTAATTGTGAAAATCGTCTTTGCGGTCTTCTGGTCGCCTGAACAAGCAATCGACCTCGTTCGTCCCATTTGGCGCCGCTGGTGGATTGCGCACGCAGGCGCTGCCGTCTGCCTTAAGCGTGCCGTCGGCAATGGCATTGTCATAGTCGTATTGAGTGTACTCATAACGTAGGCCAACGGTTGCGCGCAAGCGCTCGATTATCTGCCATTCTGTGTGGACATACGGCGCCACTACGGTCGCGCCAACATCGAAGTCGTAGTGAAGTCCTTGAGGCCGTGCGTTGCCAAAACTGAACGTGTCGGGCCCTTCTTGGGTTTCCTTCAAACTGCCATCCGTGTATTCGGCGTCAACGCCGACGATGACCGTATGGCCTGCCGCGAAGTCCCAGGTATAGCCGTTCATAATGCCGAAGCTCGTGTGTTCATTCTCTTCGATGGACCGGTCAGGCAGAAAATGTTGCCGGAACTCCATGTCGTTATCGCGGAAATAAGCGGTCACGTTGAATGATTGATTGTCGTTGACCTCGTGGTCCCAGCGTGAGGAAAAACGCACTGAAGACCAATCGCGGTAGGCGTCTGGATCGCAGTTTCGGCGCATTGCCGCCATGTCTTTATAGAGCACCGCGTCCGCCCGACGTGACGTAAAACAGCCACCGCCATTACTACTACTATTGATGAACCCAGCCGTTTCTTGATTCAAGTTAAAAACGGATAAAACGCTCTTGATCGAATCCGTTGCGTCTTGATAGTCGTGTCTCGCGTTCAATTTTTGCGCGCCGAAACCTGCATCGTCTCGATATCCATCATCAGTCACGCCATAGGCGTTTACGCGATAGCTATGATTTCCAAGCGTGTCGCTGAGCGTTGCTTTGATCCTGTACAAGTCGTGGGGGCCGGCAGAGAAATCTATTTCGCGCTGCAGGTCCGACGATGGTGCGCGGCTTAGTATATTGAGCACGCCATGGACTGCGTTGGACCCATAGAACGCGCCAGCGGGGCCGCGGATAACTTCAATGCCACCGGCTTGTTCGAAATTGGCTTCGGCAAGACCATTGTTGTTACTGAATCCTGCGGCACGCAAAGCAACGCCGTCTTCCAGGAATAAAAACGCGCCGCCTGCTCCTGGTCCGGTTAAGACCGGGGAACGAATTGACGGGAGCGATTCGAATCCGTTGTTCTGCTGGACATTAACGCCTGACAGTCGGTTGAATATGTCGCTCGGCTGATCCGCGCGCACTTGGTCGATTTGTTTGGTCGATAAGCTATCGACGTTGCCAGCCAATTCTAAAACGGGTGCGGCAGAGCGCGTCGCGGTAACCGTTAGGGCTTCCATTGGGCTAGGCGCTTGTGCGACTGACGGTTGTTGCTGAACAGCGGCGCTATCCGGATCAGCAGCAACTGCGGACAGCGTCGTCAGCGTAGCCCATACCGGTAGCAATAATCTCCATAATCCGCTGGTGCGGTTAGTCATCCGATTCTCCAATTGAAATCCGAGTATTTATTAGTATTGGGTGGTACGTAACGCAACGGTGCAATATGCGCGCCATATCGGTGCATCACTGTAAGTTATTAATCGACTGGCGAAAAACTGAAATTCGAAATTGAAGTTTGCGAGTGGATTTCCGAATAATGGTCCATAGTAGCCGAGCGTGGTTGGCAAGAACCGATCCGGTTAAATGAGACTCATCGAGTTCTCAGCGCGTTGATTACCTTGTAAGGCTCGAACAACGCGGCTACACAGTCGCGTCTTCGATGTCTCCTATCGCTACCCGGGTGGCGGCGGTAAATCGCCGGTTATGTAGATTCGTCGCCATAGACGCAGTTTTCCTAACACGACATCGTGCTTACAGAAGGATCGCTTTCAGTAGGAGGAAGAAGGCAATTGAAAGAATGGCTCCGGCAGGAATCGTGACAATCCACGATAAGAAAATTCGTCCGACGACGGACAGGTCAATCGCTGAAAATCCACGTGCGAATCCGACTCCAAGCACGGCGCCGACCAACGCGTGAGTGGTCGAAACGGGCATGCCCGTGCCAGACGCGAAAACGATGGTAAAAGAGGCGGCAACGCCGGCCGCAAATCCGCGACTTGGGGTTAATGGTGTAATGCCGCTCCCCACCATCGCTATCACTTTTCTACCGTAGGTGCCGAGCCCGATGACGATCCCGATGCCACCTAAGCCTAATACCCAGATCGGAATCGGTGCTGCCTGGGTGACACTGCCGGTATTCGCGATACTGATCACGGCAGCGACCGGACCGACGGCGTTAGCCACATCGTTTGAGCCATGCGCGAATGCCATACTGCAAGCAGTGACGACCATTAGTACCGAGAATACGCGTTCCACGGTGTGAAAATGAAACTCCTTGTCGGCTTTTTCATCGATCTCGATTCGCGCGATAAAATATTTACCGACGATAGCGATCGCTAGGCCGCATAGCGCGGCAAGGCCGTAGACCTCGGAGGGTGACAACTCTTGACCGACGTGGACGTGTTTGAGCCCTTTCGTTATGGTGACCAGGACGATCAGGAATACAGTAATGAAAATATAAAACGGCGCGTAGCGACGTGCGCGTTCCAGCGGATCCGCACGGGTAAGGATCAACCAGGTGATCGAACTAAAAATCAGATAGGAGACAATGGCAGAGAATATCGGAGAAACGACCCAACTCGCCGCGATAACGCCAATCTTGACCCACTGAACGGATTCGAAGCCGACGGCAGCGATAGAAAATCCGACGATCGCGCCGACCACGGAATGCGTAGTTGACACTGGCCAACCACGGCTCGAAGCGATCAACAGCCAGGTGCCCGTCCCGAGTAACGAGGCCAGCATGCCGTAGATCAAGATTTCAGGTTGAGCGACGAAATAACTGCTGTCGACGATACCCTTGCGGATCGTCGCTGTAACTTCTCCACCAGCAAGTACCGCGCCGGCAAATTCAAAAATCGCTGCGACTAATAACGCTTGCTTTAGGGTTAACGCGCGTGAACCGATTGAAGTCGACATCGCGTTGGCAACGTCGTTTGCCCCGATCCCCCACGCCGCAAAAAATCCGAACACGGTTGCGAGTGCCAGAAATAGCACTTCGTTTTCCATAATCAGTCCTCAGTGAGATAAGAGTAATTCGAGTCGGTGACCGATCCGCTCGGCAAGGTCACCAATCTCGCCGACGAGTTCGATAATCCGATATAAAAACATCACGTTCACGGGGGGGAGGTTTTGTTCAATTTGGAACAGTTGATAGCGAATTCGGGTTTGCATTGCGTCTGTGTCATTTTCAATTTCATCGAGTTCGGCCAGCAACTTCTGCAAAATATCGACCTCGGCACCGCGAAATCCCGTCTCATAGAGTTCGTCAAGTTCATTAACGCTGTCTAGCGCCTTAATCGCCGCGTCATTGTTTCGTTCAACGTAGGCAATAAAATCGCTCTGTATTGCCTCTGGAATTTCGATCCGTCGTCCAACAACGAAACCCGAAATTTCCCTGGCCTTGTTCGCCATCAGATCTTGGACTAGCAACAAATCGAGTAAGTCGCTGCGTGGCACCGGCATGAACAATTTCTGCGGCAGATTGAGGCGTATTTCCCGTTTCAACGCGTCGGCGCTTTGCTCTGATTTGACTATCCGCTCGCGCGACTGTGCAGCTTTTTCCCAGTCGCCGGCGTAACTTGCCGTGAAAAAAGGGATCAACTCCTGGGTAGCGGCACAGCACGCCTCCATATGTTTTTGTAGCGGCGCGACAGGTGACGTGCCGAAAAGTTTGCTCAGGTAGTTAGACATAACTTGGCGCTCTCAAAATTGGGCGGGATCCGCGCCCCGCGGGGCGCATCCCTTATCGCGGAACGGACCGGCAGATCAACTGCAGTCGAACCTAACGGCGCCATCCGGATCGTCAATCGGAGAGGCGCCGAAGCCGATCATTCCGCTGCCGCTTAAAAAATCTTCCTCACGGCGCAATCTTTTGATATTACCGTTATCGTCGATGATAACGATCCCGTTGACGCTTTCATCGCGTAAGCCAAAGCGCCCGTTTCGATAGGTAATTTCCGCGTGTTGGCGTGACGTAAAGTTGCCATTGACTATAAGATTCGCTTTGCGACCGCGGCCAATCGTACAGCGTGTATTATCTGCATCAACGGTGACAACGGTTCCGTTATATTCAAGTTTGAGGCCGGCTTTTTTCGGCAACATTTGCGACATTGGTATGGCGCTTATTTGAGTTTCTTCGCCGGTTTGCTCCCAGGGGATCTTGCATACTTCAAGTTCGCCGTCCCACGCCTGCGATTCGATTCGATCAATTGTGTGCCAGGTCGGAAACATGGCAGGAGGCAGTTCACGGATACTTTGACGCGAGGTCAAAATTTCATCAGCCTTAGCTCTACCGATTACTTGTTGGGCCGCAATAGGCGCCTCACCGACTAATTCCTCGCCGCGCCAACTGACCGTACCGTAATGCCAACCGACTTTAATATGCAGAACACCCATCTTGTAACGGCCTTCCCCGCTCGCCTTGCGCAGGCCCGCTTGCATTTCTGCAGCGGTGAGCGCCGCTTTGATCGGATCTTCAAAGGCACACATAATCTCGTCGCCGATTGTCTTGATGGTTTCGCCATCAAAGTCGGCGCAAATATCCGCCAATAATTGGATGCACGCGCCTAAATCTGCGCGTGCGACGACGTCGCCGAATTGCTCGTACAGGCGGGTGCTACCAGATATATCCGCAAATAATACGGCGAGTTTGTTGAGAGATTTATCCACTCGATTTTTAAAATTCGAATTCCAGTGCTTGCCCAACGCAACAATCATCGTCGGAGCCCTGGCTATTCTACACACCAACTGTCGGCCACGCGCAAATTAGATCAAATTGATCCGCGAATTTGCGTACTCGTTCTGATTCCTTCCGAACAGCGAATTTTTCGGCCACAATGCGCGGCACAACTGCACATTCGTCGCACGACGTGACGAACAAATCGAGGAAGAGTTAGGTTATGGCGCAATACGTTTTCACCATGAATAGAGTCGGCAAATTGGTGCCGCCAAAACGGCACATCTTGCGTGATATTTCTTTGAGTTTTTTCCCGGGCGCAAAAATCGGTGTTCTCGGACTTAACGGCTCCGGTAAGTCGACGTTGCTGCGCATCATGTCTGGTACGGATACGGAAATTGAAGGGGAAGCAACACCGCAAAAAGGATTGAAGATCGGCTATCTGTTGCAAGAGCCGAAACTCGACAGCGCTAAGAGCGTGCGCGGGAATGTCGAGGAAGGATTGGGCGAGGCAAAAGCACTGGTTGATCGATTCAATGCCATCAGCGAGCGGTTTGCGGAACTCATGGACGATGACGAAATGACTGCCTTGCTCGAAGAGCAAGGCACACTACAAGACCAAATAGACGCTGTGGGTGGTTGGGAAATTGAGCGTAAATTGGAAATCGCCGCTGATGCGCTGCGCCTACCAAGTTGGGAAGCCGATGTCGATAAATTATCCGGCGGCGAACGTCGCCGAGTTGCCTTATGCCGACTGCTACTCTCTGAACCGGAAATGCTTCTGCTCGACGAGCCGACAAACCACCTGGATGCCGAATCTGTTGCCTGGTTGGAACGGTATTTGGAAAATTATCCGGGCACTGTTGTGGCAGTAACGCACGATCGCTACTTTCTGGATAACGTTGCTGGCTGGATCCTCGAACTTGATCGGGGTCATGGTATTCCTTGGGAGGGCAATTACTCTTCATGGTTGGAACAGAAAGATGCGCGACTTAAAGTAGAGGAAAGCCAGCAGAGTGCGCATCGCAAAACAATTGAGTCTGAGCTTGAGTGGGTTCGTTCGAATCCCAAAGGACGTCAGGCAAAAAGCCGCGCGCGCTTACAGCGCTTCGAAGAGTTGCAGTCCAAAGAATTTCAAAGACGCAATGAGACGAACGAAATTTATATCCCGCCAGGTCCGCGGCTCGGTGACGTCGTGATCGAAGCAACCGGCTTGAACAAAGGCTTTGGCGAGCAATTATTGATTGAGGATTTATCGTTCAGCCTCCCTCCCGGCGGGATCGTCGGGATCATCGGTGCTAACGGTGCAGGTAAGACGACATTATTTCGCATGCTGGTCGGGCAAGAATCGGCGGATTCGGGGACTATACGACTTGGTGATACCGTTAAAATCGCCTATGTCGATCAAAGCCGCGATACGCTCGACGGCAAGAAAACGGTGTGGGAAGAAATTTCGGGCGGCTCCGATATTCTCACCATCGGCGAGCACGAACTGCAGTCGCGCGCTTACTGTGGCCGCTTTAATTTCAAAGGTCAGGATCAACAGAAGCGCATCGGTCAACTGTCGGGCGGCGAGCGCAACCGCGTGCATCTCGCCAAGATGCTGAAGTCCGGCGCCAACGTGCTGCTGTTGGACGAACCGACCAACGATCTCGATGTGGAGACTCTGCGCGCGCTGGAAGACGCGCTGGCCGATTTTGCCGGCTGTGCCGTCGTCATCAGCCATGATCGCTGGTTCCTCGACCGGCTGGCGACCCACATCATCGCCTTCGAGGGCGACAGCCAGGTGGTCTGGTTCGAAGGCAACTATGAGGACTACGAAGCCGACAAGAAGCATCGCATCAAGTACAAGCCGCTGACGCGGGATTAGTTGTTTTTGGCTTCCTGACGCAGCTGCGCGGTCTTCGCCCGCAATTCTTCCAGCAGGCCGCCGACGGAGCCGGTGCGGCGCAGGGTGGAATTGAAATCGCGTTGGTAATTGACGCTCAGCGACACGCCCTCGATCACCAGATCCAGAACCTTGTAGACCTTGCCATTGGCGCCGACGCGCCACAGCACGCTGACCGGTTTGGTGTCCGCCGCAT
>JAQCEL010000081.1 GCA_027618655.1 Pseudomonadota bacterium
ATCGGCGGCGCTCAATTCCACCCCGTCGAAATCCGTCATCAATGGACCCAGCGTCATGATGAAAATTTCTGGGTTAAATCGTTCATCCCGATGAGTGAATTACTAAGCTTCAACTCTCAAAGGCTCCGCGCTTAATTTGCAAACCGTCACGTAATTTATCGCCCAGTGTATTGACTGCAAGAACCATTGAAAATAGTGCCAGCCCGGGACCCATTGCCATATGCGGCGCGATCAGCAAATAACGCGTGCCCTCCCTGATCATTGCGCCCCACGACGGGGTCGGTGGTTGGACACCGAGTCCGAGAAACGAGAGACCTGCTTCGGCAATGATAACGGCTGCAATGGCGAACGTCGCTTCGACAATTAGCGGCGCTAGAATCAAGGGTAATATATGCCGTAGACAAATGAGAACAACCGACGTTCCAAGCGCGCGAGCGACTTGCACGTGGTCGCGATGTTTGACGCTCAGCGTCTGTGCGCGGGCGAGACGCGCAAATCCGACCCAGCCAACAATCGACAAGGCGATCAAAACATTCTCCATCCCAGGTCCAAGAACCGCAGCCAGGGCAATCGCAAGAAGTATTCCCGGAAACGCCAAGAAGATATCTATGATGCGTACACCAACTAGATCTATTAAGCCGCCGTGCCAACCAATAAACATCCCGATCACCGTACCGACAACAACCGATATTGCGACAACGAGAAAGGCAACCAAACAAGAAACGCTCGCTCCAGCCAAGATCCGTGGGCCAATGTCGCGGCCCAAATCGTCGTGCCCAAACCACACGACGCTAGTCGGTTGAACAAACAATTTCTCAAGATTGATATCATTTCCGTCGCCAATAAAAAATGGCGCTGCTGCGGCCACAAGCAACCATCCGATGACAACAATCGAGCTAGTCGTCGTTGTAAAGCGCATAACTAACTAATTCTGGGATCGACTCGAACATAAACGAGATCCGTGATCGTATTAACTAAAACGTAGGACGCGCTGATAGTTAAGACGCAGGCTTGTACCAATGGATAATCGCGACGTTGAATCGCCTCGATCGTCATTTGCCCGAGACCGGGCCAAGAAAAAATCGTCTCCGTGATCACCGCACCACCGAGCAGCGCGCCAAGCTGTAGTCCTATGATCGTAAGAACCGGCAAGGCAGCGTTCGGCAACGCGTGACGCAGCACGATTGCGCCGCGCGCAAGACCGCGTGCGCGTGCGGAGACAATAAATTCTTCCGACAACACTTCGAGTAACGACGCGCGCACCATGCGGGACAAAATCGCTGCGAGCGAGGCGCCCAAGGTAAGTGCCGGCAATACAATCGACTCCACACCGTCGTTACCGCCGACAGGGAACCAACCAAGACCGATTGAAAACACGATAATAAACAATGGACCGAGCAAAAAATTTGGAATTGAAACGCCGAGTAATGATATTGTCGCTGCCGTTGTGTCCCACCCCGTATTCGGGCGTAAGGCGGCAAGAATACCAAGCGGTATCGCAATGATCAGCGCGCAACCTAGACTGACAACCGCCAGCAACACTGTCCACGGGATACTTGCAGCGAGCATGGCTGCAATAGGCTTCTTCGAAAACAGCGAATTTCCAAAATCCAATCTGAGCAAACCCGTATGAAATTCGATCCACTGTTTAAAAAGTGGCGCATCCAATCCTAATTCTGTACGAAGGCGCGCGCGGTCTGCCAAATTAGCTGATTCGCCGAGCATCACTTCAATGGGGTCCCCGGGTACGAGATGCAACAGTAGGAACGTGATCGAAGACACTCCGATCAGGACGATTGCGGCAGTAACTAATCGTTCAGTAATTGATGACATGCAGTGAATTCGCGAAGTGTGATTGGGTCGCAGCGTGGAAGCTTATATTGAACCACGCCAACGCTGCAAAATAATTCCTCTCACATTGACTCTAAACCTGCCATCGGCTGACCTGACCGTTCGAGCTGTGCTAGAGTTGCGCGAAGTATGACTCACTATCACAGGGAAAAATTAAGTGGCCCGGTATCAATTTGAAGACCTCGATCAGACGTCGTGATGGTTAGACAACACGAATCAGATTACCTCACTTGTGGTGCGGTCGCTTGGCTTCATTCTGATGATTGTGGGCCTTTGGATCGGACTTAAAGTCATTAACGAGGCTTGGTCGCTTTATAAGCATCCGCAAAATATTGAGCGTCTTGCCCGAGCGATCGAAAGTGGCTCAAATCTCGACAAAGCATTAACTGCTAAGGCGCCAGATAATCTCAGTGAGTCTGCAGATGCTAGTGAAGCATCGGATGATCGCGTTCGCGAAGTCAATACTGCGTTAGGATTTCGATTGTCTTACTTCGTCGCTTGGATCATCGCGATTTTGCTGCTCATGTTGGTCGGGAGACTTTCGATAGCAGCAATTAAGACGGGTGGCGAATTGGCATTATATGATCTGCAAATAAAGCGCTTTGCAAAGTACCTGGCTGATCAGGCGAAGGGCAATATCAACCCTTAAAACGCACACACCTCAGTTTGCTTGACCGCGACTTCGTAAAGTTAACAGCATTCACCTAGCGATATCTTATCGGGAGCTTAATCAAGTATCAAAAAGTGGTACCTGAAGGTAATTGTTATCTATCTAGAGAATGCTTCTACTTGGATGTATACCGGGGTTTCCTCATCCACTAAATCAAATAACTGCTCAATATCGTGATTGCTCATCCGTATGCAGCCTCTTGATCCGTTAACACTCATGTCCGTGTCGTCGGGCGTTCCGTGGATATAGATATAACGCGCTTTACTGTCAACGTTGCCGCCGGCGTTGTTGCCATCCTCAATACCGCGCAGCCACATGATACGCGTTAGGATCCAGTCTCGGTCGGGATGCCGAACACGCAAGGCGCGGTCGTAAATCTCGCCCGTTGGAACGCGCCCGACAAACACAGAATTTACTGGACAACCAGCGCCAATTTTTGCGTCGATTCGATGTTGTCCGCGCGGCGTACATTCGCTATCCATTTGTTCACCTGGTCCATTCGCGGCGCTTGAAATCGCAAAGCGCGCGATAACGTTTCCCGCCTCAATAAGCCGTAGCAGTCGACCAGCAAGGCTGATCTCAATTGAACGTTTACTCATGGTGATTAACGAGTCGCGTCTGAACCAGCCCGTCGTAGTTCCCATCAATGCCCGTATCGTAGCCGACGATCCTATCGTTGTAGATCAACGTCGTGTCTTCAAACCACAAGGGTACATACGGTAGGTCTTGTAATAGAACTTGTTGGATTTCTCGGTAAAGCCCCGCACGCGCTGCAAAATCGACGGTGCGTTCTGCGCGTTCAATCAATACATCCACAATCGGTGATTCGTAGCGCCCGCGATTCGCACCAACTGGCGGGGCAGACTCGCTGTGGAACGCGTAGCGAAATATATCGGGTTGCTTTAAGCCAACCCAAGACAAACTATACATTTGAAATCGACCCGCCTTAATGTCGCCATAAAATGTGCCCCAGTCATAACTTTGGATGTTCAACTTGATCCCAACTTTGGCGAGTTGATCTTGCATCGCCGTCGCTACTCTGAGTCGGAAATGATCACTCGAAGTCTTATAACTGATTTCCAACTGTGCATCTTTGCTGTAACCCATTTTAGCGAGAATTGCGCGTGCTTTATCAGGATCGTATGAAATCGATGTGAGTTCGCTGTTACCCGCCCAGTGATCAGGGGTGAATAATCCGTCGGCTAATCGCGCTTGGTCGCCAAACATATACTTTGTCAATGCCGGACGATCAATCGCGTGAGCGATCGCGGATCGTAATTCAACATTCGCAAGTTCTCGATCCCTGATGTTAAACCCGAGATAAGTAAACGTGGTCCCGGATCGATACTCGGCATGGATGCCCTTACGCTCGGCAAGCCATTGCACAAGTTCCGGTGTCATCGATCCTTGCATAATGTCGATTTCTCGATGGAGCATTTTTAGGGCTCGCACGGTGGCATCTTTGATGGTTATAAATTCGATCGGTTGATCGTCATTAACCCTGCGCAATAGCAGGCGCGATTCCGAACTCGCATCTACAACCGCGAATGGCCCACTTCCGACGGGCGAAGGCGAACTTAGCTCGGGATGATTAAGCGTCTTTGCCGACATAATGCCAATAACCAGCAAGCCAGGAAAGAGTGGATCCGGGCGGCGTAACTTGAAGTCGACTACTAAGTTCGACGGGGCTTCAAGAGATTCAATATTCTCTAGTGACCCGCGATGCGGGGAAGCCGTCGTCGCATCCAGAACCGACTGATAAGTTGCCAACACGTCTTGACTCGAGAGTGACTGGCCATCGTGGAAAACCTGTCCGTCCCTTAAGTGGAAACGGTAATCAACTGGCGAAAGTTGTTCCCAGCTTGCTAAAGAAGGTACCGGACGGTGCCCTTCATCGAAGTCCACCAACGCTTGATAAACCAATCGCACGATGCGGTACGACGTTGCATCCGTCGCAAAGCGTGGATCCAGAGTGACCGGCGCGCTCGCTAAGCCAAAGCGGATTGTGTTCGCTGCTTTATCGGCGCAGCCACTAATTAGAAAGAATGAACAGACGATTAAGGAAATGCTGATGCGTATTAGCGAACCAATACATGGATGCAATTGAGCCACCATAGTCGCGAATCAATCGGGATCGGTTAGAAAGCCGCGGTGTTGCCGCGTCAAACTACGATTAATTCCAATTCCGGGATCGATAAGCAGCATACTTACTGCCGGTCAAAAATTGCGATCGACTCGACGTGCGCTGTATGCGGGAACATATCCATCACGCCAGCGCTGCTAAGCTCGAAACCATGCCGCTCGACGAGCGCTTTTGCGTCCCTGGCCAAAGTAACCGGGTTGCATGACACGTAGACCACTCGCTTGACCGAGTCGAACTGAAGTTCCTTGACAATGCCATCTGCGCCAGTGCGCGGCGGGTCGAGTAATAACTTTGTGACACCGCGCATGTCGAAGCGCTTCAAATCAATCGGATCGGCCAAATCGGCATGGATAAATGTGCAATTTCCGATCGCGTTACTGATCGCGTTATCGCGTGCACGATTGATCAAATCGAGACTGCCTTCCACTCCAACGACGGAACGGGCATGCATGGCCATTGGTAAAGAGAAGTTTCCAAGACCGCAAAATAGATCGACGATTTGGTCATTGTCGTTAATGCATAATTTTTCAATAACTAAATCGATCATCGCGCGATTCATTTCCCGGTTCACTTGGGTAAAGTCGGTCGGCTTAAAGTCGATTTTTATCCCGCGTACGGTGTAACTCAAGGTCGCAGTTTCTGCATTCAAAGGATGCACGGTATGCTCCCCGCCAGGTTGCAAGTAAATGCCAAGCGCCGCGTGCTGCTGAAATTCGCCGAGTAAATTCAGATCGGCGTCGGTAAATGGGTCGAGGTGACGAAACACCAAAGCCGCCGCTTGATCGCCAACGGCGACCTCAATTTGCGGGATCCGACTTTTGATCGATAAGCCATCGATTAACGATCGCAGCTCCATTAGACGAAGCCCTATCGTCGGGTGCATCACTTCGCAAGATCGTATGTCTGCGATGTATGGCGCGGCTTTCTCCCTGAACCCGACTAACGCGCCACCTTTCTTTGGCACGTATTTAACGCCAAGACGCGCCTTGCGCCGATAGCCCCATTCGACGCTCCTGAGCGGTGGCAGGCGAACAAGCGGTGCCAGTCCGGCCTGATGCTGAAATAATTCAAACAGGACGCTCTCTTTATGTTCAATTTGTTGGTGTCCCGTCATATGCTGCATTGAGCAACCGCCACAAACGCTCGCGTGGATACACAATGGCTCGATGCGATCAGGACTAGCCTCTAGAAGCTCCTCAACGATTGCCTCATCAAACCGACCTTTGCGCCGCAAGGTCCGCGCAATGACTTTCTCACCAGGAAGCGCGCCCGTAACGAACACGGTTTTCCCGTTGATGTGGCCAATGCCGCGTCCTTCGTGAGAAAGATTTTCTATCTCGACTTCGTAAGATTCCTGCCGTTTTTGACGCTTCACAATTAATTCTTTATCTAAGCAATTTTTCGAAGGAGAGGACACCTACGCGCTGCTTCGTTGAACGTGCAACCGATAGCGCGTAACCCTAGGTATCTAAATTCAATCCGTAGTCTACATAGGCTTACGATTTTTAGTTTGGCTATTTGAATCAAGCATCCCAAGCTGCAAGAAATTCCGTGAAGTGGGCTTGGTTAGCGTCGACTAAGAAAGACCGTAGCCGAGCTATTTCGGCAGTGAACTGCGTGTCTAAGAGATGTCCTCGCATGCGCTCGAAGTTAAGATAGACGAGGTAGGTATTGAGAACATCGGTTTCGCAGTAATTGCGGATCGCGGTCAGGTTGCCGTCGAGATATTGCCGCCAGACGTCCTTACCGGTCATGCCGATCTTACCGGGGTATCCGAGTAAGGTCGCGATATCGTCGAGACGCGCCGTGGCGCGGCCTTGATAACCAGAGATCACATCCATCAAATCGATGTGGCGCCAATGGAATCGACCGAGGTAATTGTTAAACCGAAAGCTAGGGTCGTCAGCGCCTGTGTCCCAGTACCGTTGAGCGCTAATGCCGTGAAACAAAGTGCGGTAGTGCAGCACGGGCAAATCAAAACCACCGCCATTCCAGGAAACCAACACCGGGGTAAAACGTTCAATTCCTTCGTAAAATCGCCGAATCAAATCCGACTCTGATGAATCGACGTCGCCAAGCGACCAGACGCTAAGCCGATCATCGACTCGAAGCACACCCGAAATTGCGACAATTTTCTGTAAGTGATGCCGAATAAAATCGGAACGACCCTCCGTTTCCTGTTGTCTTTTGCTGAACATGACATTGGCGACTTCTTCATCGTCCAGACCATCGATCTGCCATAGTCTCCGGCCACCATCAACGTCCGGGACAGTTTCAATGTCAAAAACAAAGACGTTCATAGTCGGCTAGCGTCGATCCGCAAACCGAATATTCGAATCGGGCACATAGGCTATCAGGTCGGCTATTTCGTCTGCCATTTCCCGGCGCTTTCATACCACCAACCAGTCGGTGCGTTACCTACCCACCGCTCGGCAAATATTTCGCGGATGTCTTTCTGCCATTCCGGGTGACCATTGGCTTTCGCAATCTCGGTATACAGCCGGTTGCGGTCCGCATTTTCGTCCACAACGAGTTTTTTAATGGTGTTTCGATCTTGCAACGGCACCAACTTGGGATCCCGGAGAATTATCAAGCCAGTCGCTGCCATGCCAACCGCGCCGGAATCATAATGGGATTTCAGTTCGCGATGACGCTGCTCCATCGCTGAGCGCAAGGTCGTCACGGCGGGTGTTGAAATATTGATGTCTGGTTGTTGCGCATAGGCGCTCGGCAAAATGAAATCCGACACTTTCGCGACTACAGCAATCAGCGCCTCCGTCGAAAATTTGACAGCCCCTTGTGGAGAACCGGGATCCTCGGTTGGCGTTTGTTCGTCGTGACCGTAGACGTCTTTAATGAAAATGTCGGCGGCACGTTCGGTTGCAGATTCGGGAAAATAAACATTTACCGTCACGCACGCGACCAAACAAACACCCACGGCGACGGTGATGAGTTGGCGAATCTTCATAGCATTTCTCCGATTACAATTGAGCTTCCGAGTAACCCTAGCGGGCAACACCAATATCGATTTCGACCTCGCCTTGGGATATCTGCTTAATTCCGTCGACCAAGGTTTGCCATTTAATTCGTCGCCCCGATCCCTTCACATCGATCCATGGAGGCAATATACCGCCTCGGGTGAGTATGAAGAAGCTCCCGTCATTCGCTTCTTCTACCCCGCGCATCGCGCAATGCGCTTGCTCAAGTCTGCAGCCAATTCCTAAACGGCCGTAAGAATAGCTAGGGATAAATCGCAACCATCCTTGGGACAACCCCGTTCCCGTCCCTGCGCCGAGACGGCCGAGGTTATCCACGGCTTGCTGCGATATCCGATGAGGATCGTCGTCATCGATAGGCGTCGCAAACGATGCATCGAATTGCGTAGGGCGCCACGCCTGTAGGACAAGGTCGTCAATTCTGCCATCCAAACGGCCACTGATGTTGCCGAACGAGAATGTACTCGTTAGCTTCTCCAGATCCAAACGTTCTACGCTGAGATTGGCGCTAAGCACCGGAATTGTCGAAAACATTTTATCGATTACAAGTTCTCGAAGGGCGATCTTGCCGTCAAAAACATTAATCAGTAAATCGCCATCCATTTTCAGTCGATTCTCTGAGTAGCTTAGTCGCGGAATTGTTCCAGATAGTTTCCCTGATAAAGGGATTGAACCAAATGCCGCAGTCAGTGCGCTCAACGTGATCGGGGTGAGTGTCCCCGACAACGCAACTTTCGTTCGATCGACGCTGAACTGATCGATTTCCAGGCTATCCATGCGGAACTCACCGTCAAAAACGGCGACATCGTGCCAACTATCAACTTTCAAACTTCGATTAGCCGACAGCCAATCGATGCGTCCTTCGCCGATCTGAATGTTGTAGACGGCGGCACTCAGCCAACTGATCCGCGATTGTCGAAGGTCTTCACCTGCATGAACAATGATATCGCCGTCCAACCCGTAAAGTGAAAATCTGCGCGCATCATCATCAATGTAAACTTGCTTGAAGCGCAAATTAAAATCGTCAATCTCGTTGTCAGATCCACTAATACCAAGTTGCAGCGCGCCTGCGGTTTCGAGCGCGTTGAAGGCTGTGTCCAATGCAATCGGTTGCATATAGGTCGCATAGAATTGACTGACGTCGTCGACGTTTAATCTAAAATTTAGCGCCTTCCACTGCGGTGCAGGACTAAAACTGAGATCGCCTGAAAAATCCATATCAACGACTGCTTCATGCCGAAGACTGGCATTGCGGATTCGAATTTCTCCAGTTGTCCGACGCGCGACGCGCGCGGCGAGCACAATTGGCGCGGCTGCAGGCGAGATAAAAAATCCCGGGTTCACTGTCCCTAACGTGAACCCGGGTTCAATGTACACTGCGCCGTCGCGCAACGACAAACTGAATTCCATGGTTTCCGATAAGCCGGTGCTTGAATACGTTGCCGTGAAATCCGCCGCAACGTCTTCAGCCACATTCACGCCGTCCAAATTGAAACTTTGAACCTGACCACCAACACTGCAACTCAATTGACCTCGCTGGTGTTGTCGACAATCGACTGTCACATCCAGGGTTCCCGAATTAATCGCATGGTCCTTGAGGAAACCGGCTATGCCAGGATGGTACTTCTGAGGATCTGCGATTGGAAAATCTAAAAGTTCTAGCTTCACGTCTAGGCCCTCATCCAGTTGCGTGTATTTCAAGCTCATTCGCGACTTATTAGCGATCAAGCCTGCAGCAACGGCGCTCAAACGGTTCTTACTTGGCTCCCATTCAAGATCCGCGATAAACGCGAGGGAACCGATGGGACTGTGCTTAACGGTCACGGTAGAGCGTTTACAATTTAGCTTGGCGCTATCAATTTCCCAATTCTCACATTGAACGTAGATTCCCTGCAGACGAATTGATGGTGACAATTCTAAGTCGCGGATGCTGAACTCAAGATTAACCGACAAGGGTGTTTTATCGGCGTCCGGCTTTGCAATTGCGAACGGGGTTGCAAGCGTTGCATGAAGCACAAACAGAATTAATGTGAAGGCGCGGGACTTGGCACTGAACTGACAACGAGTAGCCACGTTCTAGCTAGCTTTAATGAAAGCGCTAACTTGACTCGAACTAGGCAGGGAAAACGTTAGTGGATAAATAGCGATCGCCCCGGTCGCACACAATAACGACGATCACCGCATTTTCTACTCTAGACGAGAGCTTCAGCGCGGCTGCGACTGCGCCACCTGATGATATGCCCGCAAAAATACCTTCCTTGGTTCCCAATGCAACAGTCATTGCTTCGGCATCTTCTTGACTAACATCAATGATCGAGTCGACTCTTTCGCGCTGATAGATTTTTGGTAAATAGGCCTCTGGCCAACGTCGGATCCCTGGAATCGCAGCGCCATCACTCGGCTGCACCCCAACAATTTCTATCGTCGAATTTTGCTCCTTTAGATATTTTGACGTGCCCATAATAGTACCCGTAGTACCCATTGAGCTCACGAAGTGCGTTATCGCGCCACCCGTATCGCGCCAAATTTCCGGACCTGTAGTTTCATAATGCGCGCGGGGATTATCAGCGTTTGAGAATTGATCGAGGATTTTGCCTTCGCCGCGACTTTCCATTAAACGTGCCGTGTCGATTGCTTCTTCCATACTGCCTTTTTGGGAGGTCAGGACAATTTGTGCGCCGAATGCCTTCATCACCGCGCGCCGCTCAGCACTCATATGTTCTGGCATCACCAGGATCATGCGATAGCCCTTTATCGCTGCAGCCATCGCCAGGGCGATCCCTGTGTTGCCACTCGTCGCCTCAATGAGGACGTCTCCGGGAGCTATCTCACCACGTTCCTCTGCGCCGCGGATCATGCGTAACGCCGGGCGGTCTTTCACGGAACCGGCCGGGTTATTCCCTTCCAGCTTAGCGAGAATGGTATTAGATGTTTGCCCTGGCAAGCGCTGCAGTCGGACGAGCGGCGTGTTGCCGACAAATTCTTCGATCGTCGGGTATTCCATAAAAGGATATTAGCAGACTGGTCGTCTCGCATCAGATACCGCTGATCGGCATTTTATTGGACGCGCGGACGCGGTTTTGTCACGGGCTAACACCAATACTATGTTAGCAACCGATACGAGCTAGAAACGGTAACCCAGATTCAGTACGTGGAAATTGATGCCTGGATTGTCGTCGCCTAGGCCCGCATTAGATAAATGTTGAAATCGGTATAACAATTCATAGCGACCGCCGTCGCCGAATCGCAAGCCCGCGCCGATATAACTGCCAAACGCAAAGGGGATGTCGAAATTTTTATTGCCAATGGAATCGTCCGTATGCACGTGCGCACCCAACCCGAACTCCACAAACGGGATCATGTCCACATCGGGTTTTCTTTGGTATCGAAAAACCGGCGTGACATGAAAATCACCGAGCGAATCGTTTCCGGTGCGGCCTTTTCTTCCATCCCAATACGTGGCCCCAACTTCCCAGTAACCACCTAGGTACCAGTCGCCGGTCGCAAACCACTGGGCAGCCCAGTCCCATTTAAGTTCAACACCAAAGCGATCGACGTCTTCATCGCCAGCGGCAGTCCCTAATTCAAGCGCGACCGTATCTATGGCATGGACATTTAAGTTCACTGAAAAGAATAGAATCGCGACGCAAATTACCGAAACTTTAAGGCTGCCAAGTAGGTTTACTATCGTCGATCTCGTGCGCATTGTGATCTGGTCATATCGGCATTAAATTGCTCAACAGGCTAACGCGGAGCAATCCCTCTTTGCAAGCGACAAACTGCTCTCAAAAATAGCGTTCTCAATGACTTCTAAACGCTGATTTCCTTGCTGAAAACGAGCGCATCTTCGCGGCCATTGATTGCGGGATAATAAGCCGGCCGCCGGCCGATCTGAGAGAACCCGTGCTTCGTGTACAAGTCGATCGCACCCAGGTTCGACGGCCGAACTTCTAGGTAGGCAGTCTTTGCGTTGTGGTTTAACGCAGATTCGAGCAACTGATTTAGTAATTTCTCTGCGTTACCGCGACGTCGATGCGCAGGATCGACGCAGATGTTGAGAATATGACATTCTTCGGCCGCCACTGTCATGATGCCGTATCCCGCCATCTCGTTTTCCGCCCAAACGGTCCAGCAGCAATATCCGACCCGAAGACAGTCCGCGAATACCCCGATCGACCAAGGGAATCCGTAGGCACGTTGTTCGATGGTGGATACGCGGGCTAAATCATGTTCGCGCATGGGTCGCAAGAACGGTACTGGAAGATCAACAGCGGAACTCACGCACAGGATTCCTCAAATAATTTCTTGGCAAAATTTAAATCTTGCCAGGATTTGCGCTTTTCTTGGGGCGAGCGCAATAAGTAGGCCGGATGATAGGTTACTACGACGGGTATCTGTTGTTCACCATAAGTGTATCGCTGCCCTCTCATTTTTCCGATCGGGGTCGCCGTTTTAAGTAAACTTTGCGCGGCTATGCGACCGACTGCGAGAATTATGCGTGGCTGAATTAATCGAACTTGTTCGGATAGATATTCGGCACACTGGGCAACTTCGTGTTCTTTAGGATCGCGATTGTTCGGCGGTCGGCACTTCAATACGTTCGCTATAAATACTTGTTCGCGCGCCAATCCAATCGAGCGCAGCATCGCAGTTAACAACTGTCCAGCGCGACCGACGAACGGTTCTCCGCAACGATCCTCTTCAGCTCCGGGCGCTTCACCGATGATTAACCAGGACGCGTCGGCTGCGCCAGTACCAAAAACAGTTTGTATGCGATGTTCGTGTAACTCACATCGCATACACTTCGCGACGCTACGGGCAAGCTCTGCGAGATTTGTCACTTTAACGAGTGGGTTAATTGGCGCTGCCGGAGTACGCTGAATCCAAACATCGATGCCCATGCTGGCGAGCATTTCATGCTGTTGGTTTGTCATGACAGCAGCATACTGAGGTGGTCGAGAGATTCTTTAATGCCTGAGGACACGAGACAGTCCTCAGGCGGCATCGCGGCGATTGCGTTCCGCCAATACTTTCTCGATTCTGCGTTTACGTAACTGCACTAAGGTCACGATCGGTCCAGAAATGGCGTAACCAACGAAACATAGTGCAAGTACCGCTGCCGGGTCGAGCGAGATCAAAACGAACCCAAATACAATGGCTAAGACCGCGACAAAGGGCACCCGACCACGTAAATCGAGCTCTTTAAAACTGTAATACCGTATGTTGCTGACCATGAGCAGCGCCATTGCGATCGTTATGACAAAAATGACGGGTATTACTGCCGCATTTTCCTTCAACAAATAACTTTCCATAAACCAAATGGTGCCCGCCAAAACAGCCGCCGCGGCCGGACTAGGTAAGCCTTGAAAGAAACGTCGATCGGCAGCGTGCGCTTGTGTATTAAACCGCGCAAGGCGTAAGGCCGTCGCCGAGGTAAAAACGAAAGCTGCCAACCAGCCGAGTTTGCCAAGATCGACAAGCACCCACTCATAGGCCACGAGTGCCGGAGCAAGACCGAATGAAACCATATCGGAGAGACTATCGTACTCAGCGCCAAAATCACTTTGTGTGTTAGTGATCCGAGCGATTCGGCCGTCCATGCCGTCGAGTATCAAAGCGACGAAGATAGAGATCGCCGCGGGTTCATATCGCCCACTGATTGCCGCGACAATTGCATAGAAACCCGCAAATAACGCACCCGTCGTTAGCAGATTGGGCAGTAAGTAAATGCCCTTGCGACCGAGTTTTTTGTCACCCGTATGGGCAACTTCATCTAACGCCTGTGGCTGGATTTCGGGGTCCGTTTCGGGTTTTGTCGTCACGTTGGTAACTGTAGCCTAACTTAATCGAGGACGCGCGATGAGACCAGTAAAACCGCGACAGGCCTAGCAACATTCTCGGCGTTATGATCCATAGCGCTCGGTTTGCGTCGAAGCCTTTGCCATCCGAGTGAGGTGTACGAGCGACCCAACGACCCCGCTACCCGCACTCACATGCTCGCCGAGCTGGACCTCATAGTGGCTACCGAGTGGTAAAAATAACCGCGCTCGGCAACCGAAGTTCGCGAACCCGATACGTCGTCCCTGGCCGATTCTCTCTCCAGGGTTGTAGTTAAACGTAAGCTTGCCACCCCAAGAACTCCGCGTGATCACCAGCACAATATCGTCGTTTTCGTCAGTTTGGATCCAGTACGCGCTGGAGTGCGCCGGATTTTCGTCGCCGGGCTCAATATGGGGAATTTTGCTCCACTGCTCCAAAATCTTCCCTTCACAGGGTGCGTAAATGCTTCGAATGTCGAACAGCCCTGTCTCGATGACGAAGCTTTCTGCTTCCCTTTTTAGCCAAGGATCGCGGGTTGGCCCGACTGCCAAAATGCGGCCATGCAGGGGGCTTACAACAGCCAGCGGCAAGCCCGGGGGCGACTGCGTCGGGTCACGGAACATGACCAGTAGCGCCGCGAGGAGCAGCCACGCCGGAATTGCAGCGTAACCGCCAAGCGCTAGTTGCAGCACGACCGCGCACGTTGCGACTAGCCCCAACATACTGTGGCCTTCTTGCGCAATGTAGGCGTAATTTTTAGTCGCCACTTAGGACCGTCCCCGATTTTCCACGGGTGCGAAATGCATTGTACAACGGCTCAATTACATTCAAACGAAGCGAATTAACTGGAGCGTAGCGCCGCCGCTTGATTTAGTTCTTGCTGCGATCGACGAGTTTGTTTGCTCCGATCCAGGGCATCATGGCACGCAGACGCGTGCCAACCTCTTCGATACCGTGCTCGCGCGACAATCGCCGTTTCGCTTGCAAGACGGATGCCCCCGTTTTGTTTTCTCCGATCCACTCGCGTGCGAATTCACCATTTTGGATCTCTGCAAGAATTTCTTTCATCGCGGCACGAGATTCTGGTCCAATGACTCTTTTACCGCGCGTAAAGTCGCCGTATTCAGCCGTGTTCGAGATCGAATAGCGCATGTCGGCAATGCCGCCTTCGTAGATCAAATCTACGATGAGTTTGAGTTCGTGGAGGCATTCAAAATAGGCCATTTCCGGCGCATAGCCAGCTTCGACCAGCGTTTCAAACCCTGCTTGAATTAGCTCTGAGACGCCACCGCACAGCACGGTTTGCTCACCGAATAGGTCAGTCTCTGTTTCTTCTCTAAATGAGGTTTCGATTACCCCAGCGCGCCCGCCACCGTTGGCTGAAGCGTAGGACAACGCGACTTCCTTCGCTTGACCAGATGCATCCTGCTCAATCGCTATAAGGCTTGGGACGCCCCCGCCTTGAACGAATGTCGAACGCACTAAATGTCCGGGGCCTTTAGGCGCGATCATAATCACATCAAGATCTGCGCGCGGCTTAATCTGGCCGAAGTGGATATTGAAGCCGTGTGCGAATGCCAGCGTCGCGCCGTCTTTCAGATTTGGCTCGATTTCCGCGCGGTATAAATCTCCCTGAGTTTCATCCGGTGCCAAAATCATGACCACGTCAGCGCTGGAGACAGCGTCTGCAATCGACTTAACTGATAAGCCTGCGGCTACGGCTTTGTCCCAGCTGCTAGAACCTTCGCGCAGACCAACACAAACTTTTACCCCAGAGTCCTGCAGGTTATTCGCATGCGCATGGCCCTGCGAACCATATCCGATTATCGCAACCTGTTTACTTTGGATCAGGGACAGATCGGCATCTTTGTCGTAAAAAATATTTAGGCTCATTTTAATTTATCCATCTAATTCAATTGCATAGGGGTCAAACAAATGGTCGAGTGCCGGGCGTAGTTAAGCGCGCTGTTGCCATACCAGTAATCAGTGTAAGTAACGCATTTTTAAGCCCGTAACGCTTTGTTACCGCGCAGTATTCCAAGTACGCCAGAGCGGATCACTTCCAATATACGCTTGGCACTTACTGCTTCGATAAAGGCGTTCAATTTATCGCCGTCACCGACTATTTCAATCGTATAGGTAGATTCCGTAACGTCCATGATCCGGCCTCCAAAAATATCGACCAAGCGTTTCATTTCCTCGCGTTGCTCGCCGCCAGCGGCGCGCACTTTGATCAGCATTAACTCACGCTCGATCGCGCGGCCTTCATTCAACTCAACGAGTCGAATGACATCGATGAGTTTGTTCAGTTGCTTCGTGATCTGCTCGACGATCTCAACTGATCCGCGGGTTACTAAGGTCAATCGTGAAATTGTTGGGTCCTCAGTCGGCGCGACAGACAACGACTCAATGTTATATGCCCGCGCTGAAAAGAGGCCCGCAACTCTAGATAACGCACCGGCTTCGTTTTCCAGCAGGAGCGATATTATATGCCGTTCACTCATGCGAGTTCCCGCTCGTCACTCGCCAAATGCATTTCGTGTTGCCCTTTGCCGGCCGCAATCATCGGGTAGACGTTTTCTTTTTGATCCGTAACGAAGTCCATTAACACTAAACGATCCGTCATTGCGAACGCCTCTTTTAAGGCACCATCGACGTCTGCCGGTTTTTCGATGCGCAGGCCAACGTGCCCGTAGCTCTCGGCCAATTTCACAAAATCTGGCAACGCGTCCATATACGAATGTGAGTAGCGGCTTTCATAAAAAAACTCCTGCCACTGCCGAACCATCCCCATGTATCGGTTATTAAGACTAATGATCTTGATCGGAAGGCTGTACTGCAGGCAGGTCGACAGCTCTTGGATGCACATTTGGATACTTGCTTCACCCGTGATGCAAGCGACCGTACTGCGCGGATATGCAAGTTGGACGCCCATCGCGGCGGGTAATCCGAAACCCATGGTGCCGAGGCCGCCGGAATTGATCCAACGCCGCGGTTTGTCGAACTTATAGAATTGCGCGGCCCACATTTGGTGCTGACCGACGTCAGAGGTAATAAACGCATCGCCTTCGGTAATGTCGTGCAGCGATTTAATCACCGCTTGCGGTTTGATTAATTCACTCTTCGAATCGAATTGTAGGCAATCGAGCTTTTGCCAATCGGCGATTTGCCGCCACCAAGCATTCTCTTCACGCACGACGGGTGTGACGCCTTGTTCATTCAGCAAACGGTTCATTTCACCGAGTACATTGCTCACACTGCCGACAATCGGCACGTCTACGCGGACATTTTTGGATATTGAAGAAGGATCGATATCGAGGTGAACGATTTTTGCCTCGGGGCAAAATTGCGCCAGATCACCGGTCACTCGATCGTCAAATCGAGCACCAATGGCGATCAAAACGTCGCAGTGGTGCATGGCCATATTGGCTTCGTAGGTACCGTGCATGCCAAGCATGCCGATGAACTGCGGATCGCTCCCAGGGTAGGCGCCCAGGCCCATTAACGTGTTCGTGATGGGAAATCCAAGTGTGCGTGTAAATACAGTTAACGCATCAGAGGCGTTGTCTAGTACTGCGCCGCCGCCAGAGTAAATCATCGGCCTTTGTGCACTTTCTATGAGCTGCATAGCCTTTTTTATTTGGCCAGGGTGGCCCTTCGTTGTCGGTTTATAAGACCGCATTTCGACGCTGTCAGGGTACACATACTCTGCGATGTTCGCGGTCACGTCCTTCGGGATATCCACGACCACGGGGCCTGGTCGGCCAGAACAGGCAATATAGAATGCCTTCTTGATCGTGATGGCCAGATCTTCGACTCGCTTGACCAGGAAATTGTGCTTTACACAGGGTCTTGTGATCCCAACGCAGTCGACTTCTTGGAAAGCATCGTTGCCAATGAGATGGGTCGATACTTGACCCGTGAACACGACCAGTGGAATCGAATCCATGTAGGCTGTTGCTATACCAGTGACGCAATTCGTCGCCCCTGGGCCGGATGTCGCGAGCACGACCCCGGGCTTACCCGTTGCGCGGGCATATCCATCGGCTGCGTGGACCGCACCTTGCTCGTGACGAACGAGGACATGCCTAAATTTGTCCTGTTTGAACACTTCATCGTAAATGTGCAATACGGCGCCGCCGGGGTAGCCGAAAACAATCTCCACACCTTCATCTGCAAGTGCGCGGCAAAATATTTCCGCACCTCTCAGTTTTTCACTCACCGTCGCAATTCCTAATATCGATCATGATTCTTCGTCGTTTTAGAGAGGACAAATCTGGCCGCCACATCTTCCCCAACTGGAATCTCCGGCTAAGTGGATGGCTGAACAGCTTGCCTTTGAGACTAATCTTTAGGGGAACCCGCGAAATTACTGGGATTCATACATCAGGTCAAGCAGCGAAGCGGCTTGCCGGGAATGTTTGAGAGAGAGTATTTTCCAATTCTAAAATGAGTCTAAAGGGACCGGATTCCTGATCTTTAGCGAGCCGCCGTCTTTT
>JAQCEL010000082.1 GCA_027618655.1 Pseudomonadota bacterium
GTCCTCTCAGACCAGCTACGGATCGTCGCCTTGGTGAGCCTTTACCTCACCAACAAGCTAATCCGACTTGGGCTCATCTAATAGCGCGAGGTCCGAAGATCCCCCGCTTTCCCCCGTAGGGCTTATGCGGTATTAGCACGAGTTTCCCCGTGTTGTCCCCCACTACTAGGCAAATTCCCAAGCATTACTCACCCGTCCGCCACTCGTCGCCGGGAAGCAAGCTTCCTGCGTTACCGTTCGACTTGCATGTGTTAGGCATGCCGCCAGCGTTCAATCTGAGCCAGGATCAAACTCTTCAGTTTATGTTTTACGTCGGGCTGAAAGGCCAGACAATCTTGAATTGACAAGCTCTGTTTGACGTAACGTCAGACGTTGCTCATCAGGGTCTCTGATGGTGCTCAATCTTAGACGTTAGCGCCCACACAAATTACATGTTCAGACATATTGTTAAAGAGCGTACCGACTTGCTCAGCCCGGTAGCGAGGGCGCGAATTATACTCAATTGGGACAAGCCGTCAACAAGTTGTCATATTATATTTTCGATAGGATCCAACGCGCCGGCTCTTCGCCAATTGTACGCCGCTATCACGGCCCAAATAGGGCGGATTTTTTTGGGCGATTTCGACAAACTAAGGTCGCGTCAGGCCGCCAGAAAACGATAATAATTCGTTAGCAATATTTGCGTTTTCACTGATCATGTCAGTGTGACCCGAACGATCCGGCGTTTGCCCACTTGAATGACCAAGGTTTGACCGCCCGTAATAAGCTGACGACTATCAGTTGCTTTCTCACCATCCAAGCGAACCGCACCTTGCTTTACCATGCGATGCGACTCTGAAGTACTTGCCGTTAGATCCAATTCTTGAAGCAAATTCGCCAACACTAAACCTGCCTTTCCAGCAGGCCGGGTTACTTCTGGTATGACATCGGGTAATTCACCTTGCGCAAAACGACGATTAAAAGCCTCGTCCGCCGCGCCAGCCGCAGCAGTTCCGTGAAATCTTGCGACGATTTCTTTGGCGAGTTCTATTTTCGCTTCTTTGGGATTGCGCCCGGCTTGAGTTGCCTCGCGCAGCCGTTCGATATCGACGATCGTCCGAAAACTCAGCAACTCGAAGTATTTCCACATCAGTTCATCCGAGATTGACATCAATTTGCCAAACATCATCTCTGGGGTCTCATCTATAGCAACGTAATTACCGAGTGATTTCGACATTTTGTCGCCACCGTTGATACCTTCCAACAGCGGCATTGTGAGTACCACCTGTGGCGTTTGGCCATATGATTCCTGCATTTGGCGACCCACAAGTAAATTGAATTTTTGATCCGTCCCACCGAGTTCCACATCCGCTTTTAGCGCCACCGAGTCGTATCCTTGGATAAGTGGGTATAGGAATTCGTGGATTGCGATTGGTAAGCCACCGCTGTAGCGTTTGGTGAAATCGTCTCGTTCTAACATCCTCGCGACAGTGTGTTTGGCGGCAATTTTTACCAGATCCGCGGCGCCCATAGTTCCCATCCACTCAGAGTTGAAGGCGACCGTAGTCTTTGTAGAATCGAGAATCTTGAATACCTGACGAGAATAAGTTTCGGCGTTCGCCTGGACTTCGGCTTCTGTGAGGGGTGGGCGCGTCGCGTTTTTACCAGTTGGGTCGCCAATCATTCCAGTAAAATCCCCAATCAGGAATATCACCTCGTGGCCGAGATCTTGAAATTGCCGCATTTTGTTGATCAGTACGGTATGGCCGATATGCAGATCGGGCGCTGTCGGATCGAATCCTGCTTTTATGCGTAGCGGGCGATTTTGATTTAGCTTTGCGATGAGTTCATCTTCGACCAATATTTCGGTCGCGCCGCGTCGAATTTCTTCTAGTTGCTCCAGCATGCCAATTTATGACTTCGAAATTACTTAAGTATGAAGATTATTACACGCGCACTGGCAATCGCTCTGTAACATTGACCAAAACAGTGAGAGAAGGTATTTTGTGCGACACGAAAATTCAAGGGCCCCACGTGTCTTACAAAAGACAAGTAATGTACGACTACAACGGTCACTTCGGCCGTGCAACGAGTCGGAAGCAATCATTGCTAAGCCGCGGAATGCCAGGAATTACCGCGGTGCTGGCCGTCGCCGCGATCGCGTCTATTTCAGTCTTTAAACCCTGGGATGCGCTGAACTTCACCCGCTCGATGCCCGAACAGTCGCCATCCATCGCATTGGAGCTACCGAACGCTGCATTAGATGCGCCTGAGATTTCGACGATGCGCGGCACTCGTATCCCGTTCGAACCTCAGACACCGACCAGGGATTTTGTCGGCGACTCATCGCAGCGTAGCGGCTCATCGCAATGGCAGAAAGTGGATGTCGGACCAGGCGATAACTTGTCGCTGTTATTTGGCCGCCACGGATTCTCCAGACAAGATCTCCATACGATCCTAGATAGCGGCGAGGCCGGTAAATACTTACGAAGAATCAAACCTGGTCAAGCGATATCCGTTAGAGCTGACGCTGACGGTCACATCCTCGGCCTCATTCAAGAACTCGATTATCGGCGCTCACTGCATGTCGAGTATGGCGACAAAATATATTCTGCTTCGATCATAGAAATCGAACCCGAAATCAAATATGCGAGTGTTCTCGCCAAGATCACCCAGTCACTGTTCTTAGATGGACAAGCGTCCGGGCTATCCGACAAAACAATCATGGAACTCACTGATATATTCGGCTGGGATATCGACTTCGTGTTGGACATCCGCAGCGGCGATCAATTTAGTGTCGTATTCGAAGAAATCTACAAAAACGATAAAAAAGTCAAAAACGGAAAAATTCTTGCCGCCGAATTCGTCAATCAAGGAGAAAAGTTGCGCGCAGTGTACTACGCGAATTCGGACGGTTATGCGGGCTATTACTCCGACAAAGGTAAGGCAATGAAAAAAGCCTTTCTAAGAGCTCCGGTTAATTTCACCCGTATTAGCTCTGGGTTCAATTTGGCGCGTCGTCATCCGGTGTTGAACACAATACGCGCTCATAAAGGCGTCGATTACGCAGCACCGCATGGGACTCCGATTAGAGCAACAGCGAATGGCAGTATCACTCACGTCGGAAATAAGGGCGGCTACGGACGCACGGTCGAGATAAAACACGGCGATTCTTACAGCACTTTATTTGCACATATGTCGCGATACGCACGCGGTATAAAAACGGGCGCGAAAGTAAAACAAGGACAGACAATCGGCTATGTCGGCAAAACCGGCTTAGCCACGGGACCACATCTCCATTATGAGTTTCGTATCAATGGCGTACATACAAACCCATTAAGTAGTGCGCTGCCAAAATCGCTGCCGATTGACGCCAAGTACATTAAAGATTTTCGTTCTAAAGCGGCCCCGCTATTGGCTCAGTTAGACCAGCTTGATGGTGCATCTAAGTCGGAAAACCTAGTCGCCAAAGTTGATAGGCACATCGGTCGCCCAAGCTCACCGCGATCTGAAATGCAATAATTTTCTCGGTCGGCGCGCAGCAGATTAATGGGCCTCTACATCGGCCTCATCTCGGGGACAAGCATGGACGGGGTCGACGCCGCGCTAGTTGATCTAGATGGTCATGCGATTTCGCTGCTTGAGTCTTCCACTACCGCCTATCCAGATGCGCTTCGACGCCAACTCGGCGAAGCAATTAAACCCGGCGCGCGGCTCTCGGTTCATGAATTTGGCACACTCAACGTAACAGTCGGGCGCATTTTCGCCGATGCGGCGCTACAGATCCTCGAGCGCTCAAAAATCAATAGTGCCGACATCGTTGCGATTGGCAGTCATGGACAAACATTAAGACATAGTGCCGAAACCGATCCGCCTTACAGTATTCAAATCGGCGATCCGGCATCCATTGCAAGCCGCACATCGATAACGACTGTAGCAGATTTCCGCTCTCTCGATATTGCAGCCGGCGGCCAAGGTGCGCCTCTCGTGCCTGCGTTCCACAACGCGTGGTTCCGTTCAAATGGTGGAAATACTGTAGTGGTGAACATCGGAGGGATTGCTAATATCACGGTACTGCCAGCTGCCGCAGACGCTCCGATTCAGGGCTTTGATACAGGACCTGGTAATTGTCTGTCGGATGATTGGATATCCCACCATCACGGCGTCGCCTTCGACGAAGCCGGAAAGTGGGCAGCATCAGGCAATGTTTCGGAACATCTACTGGCGCGATTAATGGCTGATAAATTTATTCGACGCGCGCCGCCTAAAAGCACTGGACGGGAGGATTTTAACCTCAAGTTTCTAATGGAGATTTTGGATGAAACCCAGACTCGCAACCTGAAACCCGAAGATGTCCAAGCGACCTTACTTGAATTTACCGTGTCCTCAATCGTGCGAGGAATTCAGCATTCGAGTCTGACCCCGAAGCACGTTTACGTGTGTGGTGGTGGGGTGGAAAACCTTACGTTAATGAACCGGATGCACGCTCACCTACCGGTTTCCGATTTAGCCTCCACAGCTGCTCGTAATATCGATCCGCATGCGATCGAAGCAATGGCGTTCGCCTGGCTAGCTCACCAGCGACTCGACGTGAAACCCGTTAGCATGACAACGACACACAGTGCATCCGAGCGGATTCTCGGAGCGGTATACTTGCCGACAAAAACGGCCGTCGCGAAGTAACCGCCGCGCAATTTTTCTAACATCGCTTCAGCGGTCGCGAAATCAGCGAACCTGCTCTCACCGCGAACCGCAGCCTCCAATTCAACGATAGCCTCCGCGTTCTTACCCATTTTCATCAACGCCAGGCCGGTATGGAATCGGATTTCTGGACCCGTGGACGAGCGAGCAAACGCTTCGCGAAGCAGCGTCAGGCCTTCCTCAGGCTTGCCGCTTTCGGTCAAGATCCAACCGTAAGTATCCAAAATACTCGTCGGTGGCATGCTTGGTCTCACGCTCGCGCCGCGGCTCTCCCAACGCGGTCGAACTGTCACCGTTATCGAAGCCGCGCCAAGTTTAGGTGGGTTGACGGCGAGTTTTGGCTGCAATGACATAATTTGGGATCGCTACTATCACGTCATCGAATTTCGCGATCAGCATCTCCTCGATTTATTGAGAGAATTCAAACTGGGAGATCGTATTGCCTGGGCCGCGACTAAAACAAATTTCTACGACGATGATGCCTTATACCCGTTGAACAATGTGTTTGATTATTTACGTCTGCCGGTTCTCAGCCCGATTGATAAGGCGCGACTCGGGTTTAACATCCTGTACGGCTCCGTGTTCAAAGATGGCATTGCGCTAGAACGGTAAAAAGTCTCTGAATGGCTCATTCGCTGGTCAGGACAACGGACATTCGAAAAACTATGGCGTCCGTTGCTACGCGCCAAACTTGGCGACAACGCTGACCTCGCCTCGGCGGCTTATATTTGGGCAGTGATCCAACGGTTCTATAGCGCACGACAAGGCCAAAGTAAGACTGAATTGTTCGGCTACGTGCGCGGCAGGCTAAATAGAATGTTGCAAAAAAACGTAATGACTCAAACAGCCCGATATAAGGTGCGTTTGGGGACGTGATCAACGCTTTCGGCGGGTAGACGAACGCAGTCCAAAGTAGTTCATCTAGTGCCCCGTCGAATTAAAGCAGATGCTGAGCCATACGGGCCTTCTGAAGCAGCTGCAGAGGAAGCTGGTAGAGCACTCGCTACAGGCAGATCTGACTGAGCACCTGGGCTACGAAGCGCACGAAGAGGCGAGCGGCACGAACCGTCGCAATGGTCGTGGGCGCAAGACGGTGCAGAGCGAGTCCGGGCAATTCGAGATTGAGGTGCCGCGCGATCGAGACGGCAGCTTTGAGCCGCAGATAGCAAGAAGCGGCAGCGTCGCCTTGAGGGCTGCGATGAGAAAGTGTTGTCGCTGCACGGTGGAGGGCTGAGTACCCGCGAGATCCAGAGCCAGCTAGAAGAGTTGTATGGTGTTGATGTTTCGCCAACGCTGATCTCTAACGTTACCGACGCAGTCCTCGATCAGGTCAAGACGTGGCGTTCACGTCCCCTGGATGCGGTTTTTCCGATCGTCTATTTCGGCGCCTTGGTAGTGAAATCACGGCAGGACGGCTCGGTGAAGAACCGGACGGTGTACCTGGCATTAGGCATCAACCTGGAAGGCGAGAAGGTCTTGCTAGGCCTGTGGTGTTCGGAAAATCATATTCTGGACAGGCAGCGGCAAGTAATCGTAGGTGAGCCGCAGACCAATAGGCCGAACAGCACCAACGCGAAATGCTTGAATAAGCGAGACAACGACGCCAAACAGATCACTCTCCCGATTTAAATAGGCATCGCACCACGACCAGGTGCACTGTCAGGAGAATTGCGCAAATCAAGAGCGGTTCGTCCACGCTCAGTTGGCGGCAAAAGTGCGGACTTGAGATTAAATTGAACGCGTCGCATGTGGGGACAATGAAATGTCGGATTTCCACGCGAGGCGCGTGTGCGTTTTCTATTGGTTAGCTAGCGGCTCGCCAGCGCGAATATCTCGCCTGATGTAAACGAGAATCGCGTCCATTATTCGTGATTTTAAACGCGTCGATTGGTATTAAACGGAAAAGGAAGAACCGCAACCGCAAGTTGTTTGCGCGTTGGGATTTCGGATCACAAATTGAGCGCCTTCCAAGCCCTCGCTGTAATCTATCTCAGCACCCATTAAGTATTGGATACTCATTGGATCGATCAACAACTTTACTCCGCCGTTCTCAACAACTGTATCGCCGTCGCCTTCTTTTTCGTCGAAGGTAAAACCGTATTGGAAACCTGAGCAACCGCCACCCGAAATGAATACGCGGAGGTTAAGGGAATCGTCGCCTTCCTCTTCTATCAGGGAGCGTACTTTCTGTGCCGCCGAGTCGGAAAATATTAGAGGTGCTTCGACAGTCAATTCGATGGTTTCCATAATCCTTTTCTCTACCAATTAGGTCGTCTTAGTGTATTCGGTTCCGCTCTCGGTTACTTGATTAATCCGTGGCTTGCGCCGCGAGGTGACTAATCGCCAAGGGCGAATTATCGTCTTCTGGGATTCGTACTAACTTGCCGTTGACTTCGGCACCCATTGCCATTTCTATCAAACGGTAGAAGACATTGCCTTCGACTCGAGCGCTTGATGCAAGTTCAACGTGTTGTCGGGCATGTACGTCACCCTTGACCAGGCCATTGAGAATGATGAAAGGCACCTTCACTTCGCCTTCTATCGTACCTTTGTCGCTTAAGGTTAGCATGGCGTGGTCGTCTTCGTCTGCTAAAACATTGCCTTTTATGGTGCCGTCGATATGGAGACCCCCGCTATAGCGGAAATCGCCGATGATCTGGGAATTTTGCCCAATTAACGAGTCAACGGTCGTCGGCTTACGTTTCTTAATCTTGCGTAACATGTCTGTGGCCTGCCTATTTTATTAGCTTTACCCAATCATATGTTTTCTTGAACGAACTCTTCTTTTGTCCGTCCTCGTACACGGCAACATGTACTTTCTCAGGCGAAAAATTGCTCGGCAACCGCATCAGTCCCTCGATGCGACGGAAGTGCTTAAAGTTAAAAGCCAAATCTCCGCTGTCAGCCTCAGCTACCCGAGCCAAATTCAGGTACTGTTTGCGTCCTTTGTCTTGGCCGCTAATTTCTACGTCCACCCTTCCCTTCGAAACCCTATCATCTTTGTTAACATGGGTTAACACAAGCCGATATTGAAAACGACCGTCACCGCCAACATCGCGTAACTTGAAGCCTCGCACTTGTGGGCCTTTATCTGGTTTCGTCGACGATATAACGTCCCGGTAAAATGCTAATTCGAGCTTCAAATCAGCAACTTCCGTCTGCAGGTCAGATATCGTTTTGCGGTTTTCCACCCGCGCGAATCGGTCAACTTCAAGCGTTTGCTTCAAGCCGGCGACCTGCGACACAAATTGATTGTTTTGCTTTTTGACCCCGAGGTAATCTTCCATAATGCCCCGCTTCCTAGTGACGTCAGTCATTGTGCTTACAATTGACCGCCACTGACCGAAATGGAACGCGATTCCCACGGCAGTCGCCGACAGCATTACAAATCCGATAATTGCCAATAGTCGCTGACGCGGGCGGTGCGGTTTGATGACAAGTTTCATATTTCAGATATAACTTGAAATGGCGCCCACAAAGCACCATTTGGTGTCAAGCACGTCGGACGATACAACGTCCGGTTGATTTTGCTAGCCTTTTGGCGAATGAATGCTAGTTGGCGTCCGGAAGGACGTCCCAATCGAGCCGGTGATCCTACTTAAATGTACTGTTTTGTCAACGAGTTAGGTGGATAAAATACGCTGTTTTAAGTCAGTTCAGTGGGTCCGTTGGGGACCGCAAACTGCTGCGGATGAGGAGCAATTTGGCTGCTAATCAGCGAAACTACCGCAAAACATCCAGAGGACCGAGAAAATGGAAATGACAGCAGGAATCGCGTTGGCGGCAGGTGCTGCATGGGGCAGCGGAATTAACGTGTATGCAGTGATGCTCATGCTCGGGGTGCTGGGGTCAACCGGTTACATGTCATTGCCGCCGGATCTGGAAATTATGATGAACCCGCTCATCATCGCTGCTGCTGGCTTGATGTATTGCGTCGAATTCTTCGCGGACAAAACACCAGGTGTCGACACAGCTTGGGACGCCATTCATACATTTATTCGTATACCGGCTGGGGCAATGGTCGCAGCGGCGGCGCTAGGAGAAATGGATCCTGCCGTTCAGGTAGCCGCCTTTATTGTCGGCGGCGGACTCGCGGCCAGTTCGCACGCCGTGAAAGCCGGCACGCGCGTCATGCTCAACACCTCCCCGGAGCCAGTTTCGAATTGGACAGCGTCGATAACCGAAGATGTCGTCGTCGTTGGTGGACTTTGGGCAGCGCTTAATCACCCGGCCATGTTCTTAGCCACCTTGGCAGTCCTAGTTGGAGCGACGATATGGGTCCTACCCAAGTTGTGGCGAGCAATCAAATCAGTCGGTCAACCAATCCGAGCTTTTTTTGGCCGCTCACCCAGCCCCGCACTGACTGATCAAAGCGAAATCAAACCGATGTTCAAGCCGTAGTTGTTGCAGTTTTTAATCCGATCCTAACGCGACTTCCCGTCGTGCAGCCAAAAAGACATCGCGATGTACATTTGGGTTAAAGCATTCCATTTGATATTTATGGTCACGTGGTTCGCCGGCCTGTTCTATTTGCCGCGGCTTTTCGTGTATCACGCCTCAGCCGAAGATCAGCCTGGGATCGAGCGTTTTAAAACGATGGAACGAAAACTATACCGCGGGATCATGACGCCAGGCGCGGTGCTTACGATTGTGTTTGGATGTTGGTTGGTGGTGCTGCGTGGCGAGCAATGGATTATCGCCACCACTTGGCTGCACTTGAAGATCGTCTTGGTCGCAGCCCTCATTGGCTATCATGCCTACCTTGGTTATCTCGTGCGTCTCTTTCGCGACGATCTGAATCGTCGCAGCCACGTCTATTATCGATGGATCAATGAGCTCCCGGTGCTCGTGCTAGCTGCTATCGTCATCTTGGCCGTCGTAAAGCCTACTTTTTAATTCCCAAACCGTTTGCGTCGTGACTTAGATCTCGATCATCTCAAATTCGTCCTTGCGCGCCGAACAATCAGGGCAACACCAATTCATTGGAATGTCTTCCCACTTTGTTCCTGGGGCGATTCCGTCGTTGGGTACGCCAGTCGCCTCATCGTAAATGAAGCCACAGATAACGCACATATAACGTTTCATAAGTCCCGCTCCAAGCAATTTCAAAATGTGGCCCGCTCCTCAATCAAGGAGCTGAAAATTTTCTGTGCAGAGGCGACAACAAGCTCGCGCTCGATTTGCAATTATGTCACGGACGAATTTAATACCTGCTGTATCACGCGGCTTTTTCGCAAATTCCTCATCGCCAATTGCCATATCTGGCATAAGCACCGAAAATGCACGTCCACACTGTGTTAATAAGGATTCGCTGCGGCGAATCTCGGTTAGTATCCACCAAACTATTTGCCAGGTTGGCACCCTAAGCTGCGTCGCCGGAGAGCCCCCAAATGTTCGAACGTTCCATCGCTTTGTTTAATGAAGCCAAAACAGTCATCCCGGGCGGTGTTAATTCGCCGGTAAGATCGTTCAAATCGGTCGGTGGGCATCCCATTTATTTCACGCAGGCCCGCGGTGCGACGGTACGCGACGTGGACGGTAACGAATATATCGACTATGTCGGCAGCTGGGGTCCGATGATTGCGGGCCATAGTCATCCCGATGTCATCGCAGCGGTGCAATTACAACTCCAGCAGGGACTCGGTTACGGCGCGCCGACAGAATTAGAAACTCGGCTCGCGCAAAAAATTTGCGCGCTTGTTCCCAGCATAGAAAAAGTGCGCATGGTGAATTCAGGAACGGAAGCCGCGATGAGCGCGATTAGAGTCGCCAGAGGAGTTACGGGCCGCAGCAGAATCGTAAAATTCGAAGGTTGCTACCACGGCCATGCGGACTCCTTACTTGTGAAAGCCGGATCGGGTGCACTCACTTTAGGGGTGCCAACGTCGCCCGGCGTCCCCGCTGAACTGGTCAAATTAACCACGACTTTGACTTTTAACGATGCGGATGAAGTAAAGTCGGTCTTTGCGGAAATTGGCGAAGAAGTCGCAGCTATCATCGTAGAACCCGTCGCGGGCAATATGAATTGCATACCACCGCTTCCGGGATTTCTACAAACCTTGCGCGAGGTATGTGACGGCTATGGTTCGTTGTTGATCTTCGATGAAGTCATGACCGGCTTTCGCGTAGGCCCCAATAGCGCGCAAGGCTTATATGGAATTACGCCTGACATCACGGTGCTTGGAAAGATCATTGGTGGCGGATTGCCAGTTGGCGCTTTTGGCGGTTCAGCCGGGATCATGGATCAACTCGCGCCCATCGGCGACATCTACCAGGCGGGTACGCTATCCGGGAATCCGCTCGCAATGGCCTGCGGACTGGCAACTTTAGAGATCCTTTCAAGCTCGAGATTTTACGAAGATCTGCACGCTGCCACTCGAGAAATCGTAGAAGGCATTGCCGAAATCGCACGTGAATGCGCAATCCCAATGGCGACCAATTACGTAACGGGAATGTTCGGGCTATTTTTCACAGATGCCGACTCGGTGACAAATTTCAAACAAACAACGAACTGTGACTCAGAACGATTCAATCGATTTTTCCATGGAATGTTAAAAGCAGGTGTCTATCTTGCGCCGTCAGCCTTTGAGGCTGGATTCGTTTCCAGTTGTCATGGAACGAAAGAGATCGAGCGGACCTTGGATGCAGCTCGGAACGTTTTACGTTCGATCTAGGTCGAAACAGGACAATCTTCAACAGACCCGTGCCGTGACATCAATGCTCAGATTTGGCTTAAAAACCGTGCTTCCTTACCTTGCTGGGATAGCGCTAATGATCGCCATTGGGGCGACGAATTGTCACGCGGACCAAACAGACGAGCGGCTTGGAACGCTATTCATCGATCTTCAAGAAACAACAGACCGGCGGGTGGCGAAGCTAGCCGAAAGCGAAATATGGGCTATCTGGCACGAATCCCCGGATAAGAAATCGTCGGAAATTATGCGCAACGCGCGACGCGCACTCGACGAAAACGATTTCGACTCGGCAATTGCAATTATAAACGCGCTAGTCGAACACGCACCTGAGTTCGCCGAGGCTTGGAACCAACGAGCGATCGTTCTCTACTTAGCGGGCGATTTTCCGGGTGCGCTCCGCGATATAGAGCAGACGCTAATGTTGGAACCTCGACACTTCGGAGCCCTGTCAGGACGCGCGCAAGTTTATCTACAGCTGGACGAGCCGGAACTTGCTCTAGAAGCGTTTGAAAGTGCACTGGAGCGCAACCCGTGGATGGACAATATCCGCGAACAGATCGCGATGGTTCGTGCCTATATGAAGTCGAAGCAAAAACCGATTTAATCCGTTGGCCCTAAACTTCGGTGAAAAGTCCGACGCGGAGATTCTTGCCCGTATAAATTTCCTCGCCGTCGACGTTCATCGTTGCATCAGCGATACCCATTACGAGGGATCGATTGATGACTCTTCTAATGTCGACAGTGTAGGTAATAAGTTTCTTGTCAGGCGTGACCTGTCCGCTAAACTGGATCTCATTGCCACCGAGCGCACGACCATGCCCTAAACCACCCATCCAAGCGAGAAAGAACCCGACGAGTTGCCACATAGCGTCAAGACCAAGACAACCAGGCATGACCGGATCGCCTTCGAAATGACACTGGAAAAACCATAGTTCTGGATTGATGTCGAGTTCTGCGACCATGATCCCGCGGTCGTATTTGCCGCCGCTGTCCTCGATTCTTGTGATCCGATCAAACATTAGCATCGGTGGTAGCGGCAATTGCGCATTACCGGGCCCAAATAATCCACCCTTGCCACAATTGATTAACTCTTCGTTTGAATACGAACTTTTTCGACGACCATTAGTAAGAACTGGTGCTTGCGAAGTTAATGTTTGGATAGCGGCCATGCAAAGGTTCCCCGTTTGACCGGGTATTATACCGACTGCGGCCAGGAATGGGTCGCCGGTGCCTGACTATTATTTATCGAACCGCATCTGCGCGACGGTTCCACAGGGGGAGGAATTAATAATTAGTTTTCCGTTATAGACGTCTTCGACAAGTTCTTTGACGACGGCGAGCCCGATACCGTGGCCAGCAGTACTTTGATCCAAACGTGAGCCGCGTAACATCGCGCTGGCGACGTCTTCTTGCGGCATTCCATGCCCGTCATCGCGGACCTCTATTATGAGCTGCTGGATCGATCGTTTGCGGTCGCCGCCGTCCAAATACACGTTAATCGAAACTGAGCTTCGCGCCCACTTGCATGCGTTGTCCGCGATATTCCCCACGATTTCCATCATGTCGCCCCGATCACCTTGAAACTTTGCCCCTTGTTCGACGGTTGTTGTAATTTGTAGGCGCCACTCGGCGTGCACTTTGCGCAAGGAATTCGCAATTTGTTCCACAACGGGTGCTATCTCGAACGAACCGCCGAGCACTGACCGCCCTGCAACGGCCGCCCTTTGTAATTGATAGTTAATGGTCGAATCGAGCTGATCCAGGGATCCGACTAATGAATTGTCAGAATCAGTGGCGATCGTCAGTTGCTCGACATTGTTCCGCAATACCGCGAGCGGCGTTTTCAAACTGTGTGCAAGATCGCCTAACGCGTTTCGGTATCGCTTAACGCTAGATTCATTCGTTCGGATTAACGCGTTCAGATTTTCAGTAAGGGCATTTAACTCGAGCGGATAGCTACCCGTTAATTCTGATTGCTCGCCGCGCTCGATGCGGTTAACTTCGATCGCGACATCACGCAGCGGTTTGAGGCCCCAGCGTAAGATTACGGTTTGCACGAGGAGTAAGACGACCCCTATTCCAACAAAGCCAAGCCAAAGGCTTTTTCGAAACCGCGAGACGAGTTTTGTGAAGCCGCGTTCGTTCTCTGCAACTTGCACGGTATAAACCGCAGATCCGGCGTCTGGTCCTTCCCATAGGACCGTGTAGCTCAGAACAAACAACGCTTCTCCGGCCGAGGACGCAGTTTTCGAAAAGAAGAAATCGCCGATTGCCCGTTCGCTTGGTCCTTCAAACGTGAGCCCGAGCATCGATCGCGAGTTCCAAACTCGATCGTTCGATTCGTCTAAAACCTGTGCATAGTAACCAGACTCAGGCGTCGCTAATAAGAGATCGGGTGACGACTCGACGGCGCTGCGCTGACCGTTCAGATCCGCAAAATCCAAGTTACCGAGTACCCGATAAATTCGTCCTGTCAGTCGCTCCTCTACTGAGGTAAGCGCCGTGTCGCGGAAGGCTTGGTCAAGTGCGAACCCGGCGGCACTCAGAAACACGGCGAGCACGACACCCGCGGCAACCACGACTCTCGCGTTTAGTGATCTCAAAACACGCCGCGCTTTAATTTGTCTATCTGAGTTCTGCAGGGGAGATTCTACCTGGCAATCGCACCACCGTTACGGTTCGTTAGTTTAAGGCCGAATCGAGATTTAACCGGCTTCGCGCCTAGACGCTAATTTTCTTCCCCGGTACGCTGAAATCTAAACCGATAACCTTGGCCTCTAACCGTTTCAATCGGATGCGTATCGCGGTCCGGATCGAGTTTTTTTCGTAGCCGTCCGACAATAACTTCGAGAACGTTGCTATCGCGATCTGCCTCATCTTCGTAGAGATGTTCGGACAACTCCGTTTTCGACACAACGCGACCCGTGTGAAGCATCAGATGCTCTAGCACTTTGTACTCGAACGCCGTAATTTCAACTGGGACATTCTCTACAGACGCAGACTTTGCGGCGGTATCTAAAATGATTGGACCACAACGTAATTTCGACTCGGCCCAACCCGCAGAACGACGTACAAGCGCGCGGAGTCGAGCGATAAGCTCCTCGGTATGAAATGGCTTAACTAAATAATCATCTGCACCAATTTCAAGACCAGAAACCTTGTCTTCCCAGCGCCCGCGTGCCGTGAGAATTAGCACGGGGAAACTTCGATCAGCTTCGCGCCATTGTCGTATCACTTCCGTGCCAGATATGTCCGGTAGACCGAGATCGACAATTGCAACATCGATCGGATATTCCGAACCAAGATAGACTCCCTCGACACCGCTGCCGGTCGAATCGACGGCGAATCCTTCGGCGTGTAATTGACTGACGAGTTGCTCACGCAAGGCGGGCTCGTCTTCGATTAAGAGCACGCGCATTAGAGTAGATGAGGACCGAACATAAGGTTTCTGGTTAGTCCGCGCGCACTGAAATCACTCGGACACGACCGTCGGGAAGCAACACCTTAACCAAGTAGACAGTAGTACCACCCTGCGTCGTTGTTTTAACATCCAGAACTCTACCACCCGTGTCTGCGCGAACTTTTGCGGCGGCTTGATCTTGAGAAACGCGAACGAATTGCGCCAGGATCAGATGGTCGGATTGCGCGTGGACGGGCGCGGCGGATACATAGAAGCTAATGAGCAAGGCGTAAATAATTTTTCGATGTTTGGACATAATTGAACTGGTTACTCGGCGACTAAATCTGAGATCCGATCAACGTTCTATTGGGCAAGTAGAATGCTACGCGCTAGAAGCTGAATCAATGCTGAATTACGCGTGGTTCAAGAGCTTAACAAGCGGAATCTTTGATCACACGATCATGCGTTAACGCGGGAATCATTCGACGCGCCTCGGCAACTTTATCCAAATCGACTTCTGCAAGCACGATCCCCCGGTCCTCGCCGCCGTCACAAAGCACTTCGCCCCACGGATCAACGACTATTGAGTGCCCATAGGTTCGGCGTCCCCAAGGTCGCTTGCCACATTGCCCAGGAGCGAACACGTAACATCCGGTTTCGATCGCCCGCGAACGGACCAGCACGTGCCAATGCGCTCGTCCCGTCGTTGCTGTAAACGCGGCTGGGATCGTTAGCATTTGAGCGCCAGCTTGGGCTAATTGACGATAAAGATGCGGAAAACGAACATCGTAACAAACGCTAAATCCGAGCGTCCCCCAGGGTAATTCTGCCGTCTTGGCGCGATCACCTGGAACGACAATATTTGATTCCTTATAGGCCTCGCCTTCTTTCAACACAACGTCGAATAAATGGATCTTGTCGTAGGTTTCGACAATTTCGCCCTTGGCATTAACGAGGTAGCTACGATTGTTAACTTTAGTGTCGCTGATTTTTATCGCGAGCGAGCCCAGTAGCATCCAAATATTCAATTCCGCGGCTAGCTCACGCAGCGCCGCGAGCGCCGGATGATCGTTTTCTCGATAACCGCGTTCTAAATACAATGTGTCGGTTTTTTCAAGACAGGCAAAGTACTCAGGTAGACATACAAACTCAGCACTTTTGCCGGCAGCCTGTCGGACTAGCTCCGAGACATCACGAATATTGTGGGCAACATCGTCAATTGCCGAGTTCTGCACGCACGCGACGGTAAACTGGCTAGTCATTCGCGATCTCCATATTACGACTGCGTTGTAAAACCCGATGTCTTCACAGGCCAGTCGAAACGCGCGAGCGACGCATCGAGCAGCTACGCTTCGACCACGTTAAAGCTTGTTCTTCGCGACAACAACGCCGTCCGGATCGGCATATAAATAATCCCCAGGCGATATTTCTACGTCGGCGAAGCGAACGCTAATGTCGCGATCGCCGGCACCCTTTTTTACACTTTTACGAGGATTAGTCGCCAGCGCCTTGACGCCGATTTTAATTTCGCTAATTGGAACTGAGTCTCGAATACAACCGAACACGACGATACCGGCCCAATTATTTCGCGCTCCTAAGGCGGCAAGATTATCACCAACCAAGGCGCATCTTAGTGACCCGCCACCGTCAACAACGAGTACACGGCCTTGCCCATCCTCTTCCAAGGCGCTGCGCACGAGAAAGTTATCTTCGTGCACTTTCAATGTCGAAACGAATCCTTCGAAAGACAGTATTCCGCCAAAATCACGGAACAACGGGGCGAGGACGCGCAGGGCTTCCCCATGGTCGTCGTATAGGTCTGCGATTGGCGTAGTCATGGATTAAGGTGTTTTGTAAGCAACATTATTGGCTAACGGCGTTATCGAACCCGGGGTTAGGCGCATTATTTTGTCGGTTTGCGTGGGCGTTTCCAACCTGATATCGACTTCTGCTTAACCCGACTGATGACAAGATCATCGGCCGCGACTTCCGAAGTGACCGTAGTGCCTGCGCCAATCGTCGCCCCACGGCGAACCGTAACGGGTGCGACTAATTGCGTGTCTGAACCGATAAATACGTCGTCTTCGATAGTCGTCTTATGCTTAAAGGCGCCATCGTAGTTGCAGGTAATGGTCCCCGCGCCCACATTAACGTTGCGACCGATATCGCTATCACCAACGTAACTTAGATGATTTACCTTGCTAGCATCGCCGATAATCGTTTTCTTGATTTCAACGAAATTGCCAACATGAACTGCGTTACCGAGCACAGTGTCCGGCCGAATACGTGCAAATGGTCCAATTTTAGAATCGCGGCCTATTTTGGCACTATCGATGACGCTGTTAGCCAAAACTTGCACATCGTCACCGATGACAGCGTTCTCGATCACGCAGTTCGGCCCAACCGAAACGCGATCGCCCAAGCTTACGTTGCCGACGAATAATGTATTGATATCAATTTCCACATCGCGACCACAAACTAGCTGTCCACGTACGTCGATGCGAGCGGGATCGCGGAGCATGACGCCTTTGTCCATTAGTTCTATTGCGATCGCACGCTGGAACTCTCTCTCTAAGGTCGCGAGCTGGAGGCGATTATTGACTCCGGTCACTTCCGCTTCGCAATCGGCTTGTACGGCAGCAATTTCAATGCCTTCCGCTACTGCGGTCGCGACACAATCGGTTAAATAATATTCCGCTTGCGCGTTGCTATTTTCGAGCCCCGGGATCCAACGCTGCAAGAGGGAAGTCTTAACAGCCATAATGCCGGTATTAACCTCGTTAACCGATAACTCCACTGGCGAAGCGTCTTTATGCTCTACGATCCGGACGACTGCGCCGGACGAGTTTCTGACAATACGTCCGTAACCAGATGGATCTGGAAGGATAACGGTTAGCAACCCAAAGCCGGTTATTTCTGCCGCTGCGATTAGTCTATTTAGTGTTGCTGCTCGCAACAGCGGCACATCCCCATAGAGAATTAGCGTCATGTCTGAATTCGCTAAATGCGGCAATGCTTCTCGAACTGCGTGACCCGTGCCAAGTTGTTCGCGTTGCTCAACCCAAACGACTTCGTGGGAAATCGCGCTTATTAGCTTTTGACCGCCGTGACCGTAGACGACGATCGGCGGGATTGTAGATACTTCTCACGCCGTATCTAGAACATGTT
>JAQCEL010000083.1 GCA_027618655.1 Pseudomonadota bacterium
CCGCAACTTTTTCGAGCGCCAAATCTACCTTAAGCTTTTCGTTATATAGCGGGAACAGTTTCATTGCGACGACCGCCACTGCCCCGAAAATAATGCAGGTATAGATAAGCCCGCTAACCGTTATAGCACCGCTTGAATGATGTCGCTTCATAACTTTCTCTCCCCCGCTATCGGTAAATTACGATCCATTGTTGGTTCCAAACATACGGCCTGCGGCGGCCGATGTTGATGGCCGCGCCACTTTACCGTATTTTCGAACCTATTCGCTCTAATTCCGGCCCGCGGTCCCAGTTCATCCAGATCATAAATGCCCGACCCACTAAATTTTCGTCGGGCACGTATCCCCAATAGCGCGAGTCGCGACTATTATCTCGATTGTCGCCTAAAACGAAATAGTTACCCGCCGGAACGACGCCTGAAAAAGAAGGGTTGCTGGACCGCGGTGTCAATAATATCTGATGAGCGTAGCCAAGGAGATCCTCTTCGGCAAGATTCGCACCAGTATTTTGAGCGGACGATTTAAGACCAACGTAAGTGCTTATGTGCTTGGACAAAACCTCGGCGTCATTGATAAAGAGACGTCGATCATGGAACTCGATCTTGTCGCCCGGGATCCCGACGACGCGTTTTATGAAAGGCGTGCTTGGGTCTTGAGGATATCTAAATACAACTACGTCACCACGGTTTGGAACGCCGAGGTTAATGATTTTCTTATTTATCAGCGGCAAGCGTATTCCATAGTCGAATTTGTTGACTAAGATAAAATCACCAACGAGGAGCGTCGGGATCATTGAGCCAGATGGGATGCGAAACGGTTCGACGAGAAACGATCTTAAAACCAATACGACTAAAAAAATCGGAAAAAATGATCGCGCATAGTCGACGATTATGGGCAAACGGGCTTCTGAGGCACCGTATCCTGTTGCTCGACCCTCAGTCGCGGATTGCCGCCTTGGGGCTAGAAAAATTGAATCAAATAACCAAATACCGCCGCTTGCGGCAACTAATAGCACCATAATCGCAGAAAAATCGAAGATCACTTTTTTGATCCTACGTTTAGCACAGCCATGAATGCCTCTTGTGGGATGTCAACGGATCCGACTCGCTTCATACGTTTCTTTCCCTCTTTTTGCTTTTCTAATAGTTTTCTTTTACGTGAGATATCGCCACCGTAACATTTCGCAGTCACGTTTTTCCTTAGTGCCTTCACGTTTTCGCGAGCAATGAATTTCGCGCCAATCGCTGCCTGAATTGCGATGTCAAACATTTGGCGCGGAATTATTTCGCGCATTTTACCGACTAAATCTCGCCCTTTTCGAATTGACTGATCTCGATGAACGATCACTGAAAGCGCGTCGACTTTTTCACCATTAATTTGGAGGTCGACTTTAACCATATCGGCAACTTGGTAGCGGATGAATGTGTAGTCCATAGAAGCATATCCTCGAGTGGCGGATTTAAGCCGATCGAAAAAATCCAATACCATCTCGCTCATCGGTAATTCGAAGCTCATAGCAGCTTGAGTTCCAACGAAATTCAACTTTGTCTGAACTCCGCGTTTCTCGATGCAGAGATTCATGATCGCCCCGACATACTCTTGTGGAGCGAGAATATCCGTGCGGATGATAGGTTCTCGGACCTCCGCGATTAAGTTCGGCATGGGGAGCCGCGCTGGGTTGTCTATATATTGCGTTTCACCGTCCGTGGTAACGACTTCATAGATCACTGTTGGCGCTGTCGAAATTAAATCGATGCCGTACTCTCGTTCGATTCTTTCTTGGATGATCTCCATATGGAGCATGCCGAGAAACCCGCAACGAAAACCGAATCCCAGCGCTTCAGAACTCTCTGGCTCGTAGTGCAGTGCCGAATCGTTCAGGCGCAATTTTCCCAGAGCCTCTCGGAAAGCCTCATAATCTCCGGAATCGATTGGATAAAGCCCGGCGAATACGTTCGGTTTCGATTGCTTAAATCCAGGCAGTGGTTCAGTTGCTGGATTATTCGCCGTCGTAACTGTGTCTCCGACCGGCGCACCATCAATTTCTTTTACGCCGCACACGAGAAATCCGACCTCGCCTGCAAGCAAGCGATCTTTGCGGACCCTTTTCGGCGTGAATATTCCTACTTGATCGACAGTCACGATCCGTCCAATCGAAAACATTTTAATCCGAGCACCGATTTCAAGCTTGCCGTCAACTATTCGTACCAAGGAGACGACGCCGAGGTAATTGTCAAACCAGGAATCGATAATTAGGGCCTTTAGTGGGCCGTCAGGATTACCACTGGGTGGAGGTACGCGCGTGATAAGTTGCTCGAGTAATTCTGCGACGCCGACTCCGGTTTTAGCGCTAATGTGCAGCGCTTCAGAGGCGTCGATGCCGATAATGTTTTCGATTTCTTGGGCTACCCGATCTGGATCCGCTGCGGGTAGGTCGATTTTGTTCAACACGGGGATGACTTCCAATCCCTGATCGACGGCCGTATTGCAATTCGCCACAGATTGAGCCTCTACCCCTTGCGACGCATCGACTACTAACAGTGCCCCGTCGCACGCAGCCAGTGAGCGCGAAACTTCGTAACTGAAATCCACGTGGCCCGGCGTATCAATGAAATTCAACTGGTAGATCTTGCCATCCGTTGATTTGTGCTGGAGGCTGACACTTTGTGCCTTAATCGTGATGCCGCGTTCCCGCTCTAAGTCCATTGAATCCAGGACTTGCTCAGACATCTCGCGCTGCTCTAAGCCACCACAAAGTTGGATAAAACGGTCGGCCAGGGTCGATTTGCCGTGATCGATATGGGCGATAATGGAAAAATTTCTGATCTGTTGCATGTGGAATTAAGCGGCTCTCAGCCGTCCGGCATTGTGTCGCGACGACGGAGATCTGTTGAAGAACGCGCGATTCTATCCTAGAGCGGTCAAGCGTGACAGCGCGTTGTACTGGTATTGTTGTATCGCGCACGGCCGGGCGAGCGTTTCGAGGCATCGCTTGGTCACAGTGGCGCATAGATTCGGCACACGCGATTCGGACCGCGATGCACGTTCATCAGCTTGGACCTAATCGCCGCGAAGATAAGTTTCAATTAACGCCGGGTCACAGTGGCCAGAACAGACTTCTACCTGTCCTTCGACGAGCACTGGAACTCGCAACCCATAACGCTCGGCCAAATCGGGATTGAGATCGACATCGATTTTTTCGTATGCAAAGTCGCAACGTGGCTGCATCAGTTCGAGCGCCAAAACTAAGTGGTCACAGAGCGTACAAGCGCGACGGGTATAGACCGTTAGGATCCTCGCCCTTCGATCGCTAGCCACCAGCCGGAATTTTCATCGCCATAAATAGCGGGCCGCCTTGACGTTGAATGAGAACCGGGACGTTCGTATTGGGTTTTAGTGCATCAATGAGGCTCTTCAATCCGGCAACGGATTCCACACTCTTAGAATTTAGCTGCAAAATTATGTCGCCTCTTTGAATTCCCGCATCTAGCGCTGGCCCGGGTTCAACTCCCTCAACCAAGACGCCGGCTGCTCCGCTAAGCTTAAGTTGCTCCCGCTCGGTTGTCGTCAGGTCGCGGACTAGCGCATTTATTCGCTCAATCTGATTCTTGCTCTTCGGTTGTCCTGGGTTCGCGAGATTCAATTGATCGTCGCTCGGTAAAATTCCGAGAACCACCTCAAGCTGCTTTGTTGCACCTTCTCTGACGACTTCAACCGGTGACTTCTTGCCGATCGGTGCGGTGCCGACGATCGGCGGTAACTCAGCCGAGGTGTCGATCTCGTGCCCGTTGAATTTCACGATGACGTCGCCCACTTTGAAGCCAGCCTCTGCCGCTGGGCTATCAGCCAAAACCTTAGAGACGAGGGCGCCATGCGGTTTTTTCATTTTAAATGAGTCGGCGAGCTCGCGAGTCACGTCTTGGATCAGTACGCCAAGCCAACCGCGAGTCACGGCACCATTTTCGCGTAGCTGCGTGTAAACATTCATTACCACGTCGATCGGTATCGCGAACGACAAGCCCATAAATCCGCCAGTGCGGCTATAAATTTGGGAATTAACGCCAACTACTTCGCCGTTCAAATTAAACAGTGGACCGCCTGAATTTCCCGGGTTTATCGCAACGTCAGTTTGAATAAATGGGACATAATTTTCATTCGGCAAACTCCGCCCTTTCGCACTCACGATTCCGGCTGTTACTGAGTGGTCAAATCCGAACGGTGAACCAATTGCAAGCACCCACTCTCCGACCCGCAAAGTGCTCGATTTTCCTAATTGCAGCACAGGAAGTGGCTTTTCTGCTTCGACTTTCAACACGGCAATATCGCTACGTGGGTCGGTACCAACAACCGTCGCGATATATTCCCGACGGTCACTCAGACGCACGACTATCTCTTGGGCGTCTTTGACAACATGAAAGTTTGATATGACATACCCGTCATCCGAAATAATGAACCCCGAGCCGAGCGACGCATGCGGTTCACTGGGACTGTAACCACTCGGGGGTTCTTCGCCGAAAAACCGTCGGAAAAAATCCTGTAATGCGCTATCGTCCCCAGGCCCCCCCTCTGGGGTTGGCTGTCCGTGCGGGCTCTCACGCCGTTCGGACGGCGCCGGCCGCTTGCTGGTCGTACCAATATTGACGACTGCAGCCCGGTTCGCTTCAACCAGCTTCGTGAAATCAGGAAGGCCCGACACGACGGGTTCTGCGAGCGAGAAATTCGTCGCTAGCAAGCCAACGGACATAACGAGCACCGCCGTCCGGAAACGTAATTTTTCGAGCATTTGGACGTAGGTCATAGTTATTTTCGTCGTCATTTAGTGGTGTTCGACTGAACTTGCGATTTGCTGCACCGTCGATCGGGGGACTTCCCCGACTACGGTGATTTGATGGTTAGCGCTAACCCGAGAAAATGCGTTGACTGCACCCATCGACGAATATCCTTGTAATGGTTGGTTGTCTCCAACCATTTGTTCAACGAATACCGAAACCATCGCCAGCCCGTCTGAGTAAACCATATGGCTAACCGGCACAGCGCTTTCTGACATCGTTTGTACTTTATGATTGCGCATATAAAACCCGGAAGGCAACCAATTTACCGTCCAACCCGACGTTTCGACCACGCGAGTCGCACTGTTGTCGTCTTCGGAATTCGTATGCCAGGTGAATTCGGAACCTTCAATTTCGGTCTGCAACAAGTCATCTGGTATCTCTTGATTAATCGTTATCTGAACGAATTGGACTTGCTCCAGTAGCTCTCCGCTAAGATTTAGGATGACAGATTTAAGCAGTAGTTTGAATTCCTCGTCGATCCATAATTCATAGGCGTAGCGATTCGCCTCGCGCGGCTGAATGCTCACCAAAATGGCATTACGGGCTGCAATGCGCCCTCGCCCCGTCACCGTAAACGTATAACTTTTTTTCAATTGCGCGATCGGTTCATTGACGCCAAGGGACAAAAAATTACGCGGTTCGGTTTTTTCAACCATAGCTTCTTGATCGTCTGCGAATAAACACGTGACTCGAGTACCGTCCCTCACGACTTCTCGTTCGGGCCCGGATAGCGAGATGAGTCGCTCTCGCTCAACGATTCCATCGCCCCGGTGAACGATGCGCATCGAATCGATCTGTGCCTCCCGTTGGTAGATGAATATACCGTCGTAATTCAGTTTCTCCGTAGCGCTCGCCATATTGCGCATGAGTTCCACGGCATCTTCATGCTGTGCGAATACGGTAGGCGTGGCAAGTACCGTAAAAAGGGCAATCAATAATTCGTGCGCGCGCACCACGGTAATGAAGTTACTCCGTCTCAAAACCAACGATGCGTACGTACGGATTGACCCCAGGGACCCCAACGCTCGATCGCTGTTCATTGAACTTTACTAGATAACCATTAAGTCGCCGTGGCGCGTGAGGTGCTGGGGTCAGGTTCTCGGCAGGGCTTAGTTCGCTTTTATCCCCGGCCGGTTCAATCGCAACGAGTTTAGGTGCCGCAAATTCCACGCTGCTGGTATCCACAGTTGTTGGAGTTGCATCCGGCAATGAGAACTTTTGTTGGACCCCGGCGACTACAATCGCAGCTACTGATGCAGCAACAGCGAGTCCTGCGACCGGTCGGATCCAAGATCGAACCCTAATCTTTGGCGCTAATATTGTCGGTTCTTGGGCGATTTGAGTACTCAGTTTGGCTGCAAAATTAGGCGGCGCCAATTCCGTTAGTTGGTCTCGCAAAACGTCGCCAATTAGGTGATATCGAGCCCAAGTGTCGGTGTCGTTGTTATTGTTGGCAACGCGGCCCAATACGGATGCAGTCGAGGAACCAAGCTCGTCATCCATCGCTATAGACAAAGTCTCTTGATTAGTTTGCATAACAGGCACCTTAAGTTTAATGCTGCAATAACGGTTTCAGTCTAGTATCAATAGCTTCGCGAGCCCGAAATATTCTCGATCGTACCGTCCCAATAGGGCAGTCCATCGCTTCGGCAATCTCTTCGTAGCTTAATCCATCCATCTCACGTAACGTAATGGCGACGCGCAGATCCTCTGGCAATTCGTCCATGGCGTCGACAATCGTTCGCTTTATCTCATCTGCAAGCAAGATGTTCTCCGGAGTCGCGACGTCTTGCTGCATATCTTCAATGAGCATTTGGTCGCCGTCTGAATTCTCGATCCGTGCCTCTGCTGGGCGGCGGGAAAGCGAGACCACGTAATTTTTCGCAGTATTGATCGCGATCCGATAAAGCCACGTATAAAACGCGCTGTCGCCACGAAAATTTGGCAATGCTCTATATGCTTTGAGAAACGCCTCTTGCGCAATGTCCTGAGCGTCGCTCTGATCTCGGACATAGCGGGACACGAGCTTGATGATCCTGTTTTGGTATTTGAGAACCAGAAGGTCAAATGATTTTTTATCACCGCGCTGTATCCGCCGGACAAGCTCTTTGTCGGTGTAGCTATCGCTCATCAGGGCCGTCTCCCTGTATTATGGCTGCAACACCGGAATTTAATCAGAGGCATAGACCGTTAGAAATACGAATAGTTTCGGGTTTGAAAAAGAGTTATTGGTTTTGCGGGCAGGATTGTACCAAGGAACGTTGCTCCGCGTCAGGCACGGGCGGCGCAGCGACCTAATGTTTCGACAGGTGCACTAGCGGCAGTGAATCAAGTCACTCATAAGTCGAATTGCTGGCGCGGTTAGATAAATCGAAGATTGAACGGGTATCGATTCAACAGTGTCACTGATTTACCGACTAACGAATTAACTTCCGCATGGTGCAGTTCGAATTCATTGCCATATGAACAATCTCACAGAATTTGACACATTAGTTATAGGCAGTGGTGCGGCCGGGTTAACGCTCGCACTGTCACTCGCCGACAAGCTCAATGTTGCAGTCATATCGAAATCAAGCTTGCAGGAAAGCGCGACCTTATATGCGCAAGGCGGCGTTTCGGCGGTTATCGATCAAGGCGACTCGATCGAATCGCACGTGGCTGACACGATGGCCGCCGGTAGCGGATTGTGTAATCTCGACGTGGTCGAGTTCATTGTCAGGCAAGGCCGCGAGCGAATCGAATGGCTAATCAAACAAGGCGTGCCGTTTACTACTCATCAGACGCGCGATGGGAGTATCGATTTTCATTTGACGAAAGAAGGGGGACATAGTCGCCGTCGCGTTGTGCATGCGGCGGACGCAACTGGCCGCGCCATAGAAACAGCGCTGATCGACCAGGTTCGTGCCCACCCCAACATATCGATATTCGAACGCCACCTTGCGGTTGATTTAATATCACTCGGTAAGCTCGGAGCAATGCCTGACCGCTGCGTTGGCGCCTATGTGCTGGATTTAGACAGTAATGTCGTAAAGTCCATTGGCGCGAAAACGTGCGTACTCGCAACCGGTGGTGCAGGCAAAGTTTATCTCTATACCAGTAATCCGGACGTCGCGACCGGCGACGGCATCGCGATGGCGTGGCGCGCCGGGTGCTCGGTGGCTAATATGGAATTCGTACAATTCCATCCGACCTGTCTTTACCACCCGAATGCGAAGTCGTTCCTGCTCACAGAAGCGCTGCGTGGAGAAGGCGGTCGCCTGCTTCTCGCTTCCGGCGAACCGTTTATGCACCATTACGACGAGCGCCAAGAACTCGCCCCTCGCGACATTGTTGCGCGCGCCATCGACCACGAAATGAAGCGCTCAGGTGCCGAACATATTTACCTCGACGTTTCACATAAACCAGCGCAATTTCTGCGCGAACATTTCCCAACAGTGCTGGCGAGGTGTGCTGATTTTGGCATCGATATAACGACCCAACCGATTCCTGCGGTTCCAGCCGCACATTACCTATGCGGCGGCGTACTCACTGATATTCACGGACAAACATCATTACCAGGACTTTACGCTATTGGCGAAGTCGCCTGCACCGGGCTGCATGGCGCCAACCGAATGGCGAGTAATTCACTACTCGAATGCCTAGTTATCGCGGATGCGTGTGCGAATTCGATTTTACAATCCGCAGAACTGGTCGGGGCTACGCCAGATATTCCTATATGGGACGAAAGTCTCGTGACAGACGCGGACGAAGAAATCGTCGTCGCTCACAACTGGGACGAATTGCGCCGATTTATGTGGGATTACGTCGGTATCGTGCGGAGTAACAAAAGACTTGAACGCGCCCGCAATCGGGTCGATTTACTGCACCGAGAAATCAGCGAATTCTATGGGAATTTTCGCATTAGCGGTGACCTCATCGAATTGCGTAATCTCGTCCAAGTTGCGGAATTAATCATTCGATCGGCATTGAAGAGAAAGGAAAGCCGAGGACTCCATTACACGCTTGACTATCCGCACACGGATGATAAAAATTACGCTCGTGCGACTGTCCTGCGAGCGGGGGACTTCAGTTAATGAGTGATATTTCGTTAATTCAGGCGCGCTTACTCGCCTACGAACCTCGAGTGCGACTGCTTCACGACAAAGTGATCCTTATTACTGGCGCTAATCGAGGGATTGGACGTGCGCTAGCCACCGCAGCGGCGTCAGTCGGCGCGCGGACGCTGTTATTGGCGCGAGATGTACGGCAAGTAGGTGCCGTCGCCGACGAAATCGTTCAGCGCGGCGGACCGGAACCAGGGGTCATCCCGATTGATCTGGAAGGCGCGTCCGTTAGCGATTACGCAACCGTTGCCGAGATCATATCCGAACGTTTTTCTCGTGTGGACGGCGTGGTGTTGAACGCGGGTATTCTTGGCGAGATGGCGCCGCTGGCGAGCTACGATCCTGTTACCTGGGCACGGGTTTTTCAAGTCAACGTGCACAGCCAGTTTTTGCTCCTTCAAGCATTACTCCCTCTCATGGGTCATGACTCCCCCGGCTCGATCGTTTTTACCTCATCCGGTGTCGGTCGAACGGCCCGCGCATACTGGGGCGCTTATGCCGCATCGAAATTTGCGACTGAAGGACTCATGCAAACTTTGGCCGATGAGCTATCAACCCAAGGGCGAATTCGTGCGAACGCTATTAATCCAGGTCGAGTCCGCACACAAATGCGAGCTGCAGCCTACCCGGCGGAAGATCCTTTGCGACTGCGTGAACCTGGTGAAATAACCAACGGATATCTATTTTTGCTGGGTCCTGATAGTCACGACGTCAACGGAATGAGCTTAGACGCGCAGCCCCCTTCGACATAGCAATCGACCTGGCTGAACGCGCTACACGATTCCTCTCCGAGAGGACTGCGAGCATGGCGAGCCATAAGGAACGGCATCATCTTGCCGCGTCGACAGGCAAACGTTCGCCAATTACTGGCTGGGTGCCAGTCTTTTGGCGTCGTGGATCCGAGAATTGCTCCCTAACGGCATCACGCGTAGCGGAAATTGACCGACTAATTGACGCTTGCAATCGTGTGGTTCGCCGTCCAATTTATATAAATCAATAACTTAGGTGTTTTTACTCGAACGCAAAGGAGAAAATGTGCCGCGAATTGAGCAGATTGGCACGAATCTCGCGTACGAGTTCTATCAACGACAAACGATAAGTAGAAAGTAGATGTCTATGAGACCGAATATCACGCTCGATTTTCCCATCGCTGGAACGTCAATGCCTGCCTCGGCGAGAGTCCTACCGATTATCAACGGTCAGACGAAGCCGCGTAAGGTAATTTCAGATTCAACGGTTCTTCAAGTGTCCACGGCATTACAGGCTAGCTTGCATGTTAAGGATGTGGTGCATGCGTTTGCGAATGAGATCCGACGCATCGTGCGAGTTGTGAGCGTGCGTTATCGTAATCGTGATCGCCAAATCGTCATTGAAGACGGTCAGAACCAGTTGCATCGTTCGAGTTACGAATTAACGTTACTCGGTAACTCGCTTGGCGAGATTTCATTTACGAGAAATCACGCGTTTTCTGAGACCGAGCAAGAATTACTCGAGGTATTACTCTGCGCGCTCGTTTATCCGTTACGTAACGCCCTACTTTACGAACAAGCACTTACCCAAGCGCTCAAAGACCCACTCACCGGGGTGAACAACCGAGCGAGCATGGATGCCTATCTCAAACATCAGGTTCTAGTTACCGAGCGGCACAAATCGCCTTTGTCGCTGATCATGACGGATGTTGATTTGTTCAAGTCGGTTAATGATACGTTCGGCCACGTTGTTGGGGATATCGTGTTGCGTGGTGTCGCCAATGCGATCGTCAAGTGCACTCGCGATAGTGACGTCGTATTTCGCTACGGCGGTGAGGAATTTACAATAATACTGACGAACACCGAAGGTGCTGGCGCCGATTTTCTCGCCGAAAGGATCCGACAATCAGTTGCAGCGCTAGAAATCGAAGCACTTGCCAATAACACCCGGGTCACAATCAGCGCCGGGGTCGCGGAATTTGCTCCCGGTGACTGTGCGATGAGTCTCCTGGCGCGGGCCGACGAGAAACTCTATAAAGCAAAACTGCTCGGTCGAAATCGAGTGCAAGCTAGCACCGATTGAACCGCTGAGCCTAAATCCCGAGCCGTTCGATAAAAGTCGCCTCGTCGATTATTTCCACCCCTAGGACATTTGCCTTATCGACCTTACTACCCGGATCTTCCCCGGCGACGACAAAGTCGGTTTTACGCGAAACGCTGCCACTGACTTTAGCGCCCCGCTCGACCAGCGCCATGCGCGCCACATCCCGTGACATTGAACTTAAGGTTCCCGTCAATACCACCGTCTTTCCGTTGAAAACAGAATCTACTATCGATCGAGCTTTGATCGCTGGCCAATGCACGCCGTACATCCTGAATCGCTCGATCATTGCGTTATTGGTGGCTTGATCGAAATACTCTCTGATTGACGCTGCGACCACGGGCCCGACATCCGGTGTTTGCAGGAGTTCCTCGACTGAAGCGTCGCGGATTGCGTCGATCGATCCAAACGCGGTCGCTAAGTTGGCGGCAGTGGTCTCGCCGACTTCTCGGATCCCGAGCGCGAATAAGAATTTTGCTAATGTGGTTTCCTTGCTGGCGCGAATTGCGGCCATGATATTTTCTGCTGATTTTTCGGCTAGTCGGTCGAGACTCTGGATCTGTTCGGTGGTTAATGCGTACAGGTCACTTGGATCGTGAATGAACTCGGCACGACAAAGCTGCTCGATCACTTTGTTCCCTAGCCCGTCGATATCCATCGCACGCCGCGAAGCAAAATGAATAATCGACAAGGTGCGTTCTTGCAGCGCTTGCTCAGGGACTTCCTTCGGCATCAAGAACTGCACACTGTCGATGGGGCGCATGCTCTCGATCACGCGTACGATTTCAGGGATAACATCGCCAGCACGGCGCACAACGACGGTATCCCCTACGCGAACGTCTTTACGTTGCACTTCGTCTTCGTTGTGCAAGGTTGCGTTGGTTATAGTGACTCCGCCGACGAATACGGGTTCGAGTCGCGCTACTGGAGTTAGTTGCCCTGTGCGTCCAACTTGCACGTCGATGGCTTTGACGATCGTGGTAGCTTCTTCAGGAGGGAATTTGTAGGCGATTGCCCAGCGCGGTGCTTTCGCCACGTGGCCTAAGTTCTTTTGATCCGTAAAATTATTGACTTTGAACACTGCCCCATCGATTTCGTAGTCAAGTTTGACACGTCGTTGCGCAAGGTCTGCGTGGTAACGAATACAGGCTGCAACGTCTGAACACAACGCGGATTCCGGAGAAACAGGCAGACCAGACTCGCGAAGATAGTCTAGCAACTCGAAATGAGTTTCCGGTAAATTCGCCGCTTCAACATGACCGACGGTGTAACAATAGATCGATAGCGGTCTAGTCGCCGGTATTTTGGGATCGAGTTGGCGAAGGCTTCCGGCGGCCGCGTTTCGTGGGTTCGCGAACACTTTCCCACCGCCAGCTAGCTGGGCTTTATTGAGTGCTGAGAAATCTTCCTTGCCGATAAAAATTTCGCCACGGATCTCTATAATCGAAGGTGGTTTGCGCTGGTGAAGTCGTAGCGGTATGGCCTCGATAGTGCGCACATTGCTGCTGACATCTTCACCGGTGCGGCCGTCGCCGCGCGTCGCGGCGCGAGCGAGCCGCCCCGCTTCATAAACCAAGCTAATCGCTAAGCCATCTAATTTTGTCTCTGCAACATATTCTAATGCGTCACGCTCGAGCTTTGCGCGGGCACGTCTATCGAAGTCGATAAATTCGGCTTCGCTGAGCGCATTTGCGAGCGACATCATCGGCTGCAAATGGACGACTCCATCAAACGTCGACGTGGCCGTGCCGCCAACTTTCTGCGTCGCTGAGTGCTCGTTGTAGAGCTCGGGATATTGGGACTCTAGCGATTCAAGCTCACGCAATAGCTTGTCGAATTCGCTATCTGAAATGCTCGGGTCGTCCAGTACGTAATAGCGAAAATTGTGGCGTTCGAGTGATTCGCGTAATTCTTGGACGCGACGACTGATCTCCCTACTTGCCATGCGAGAAAGGTAATGCGATACGGCGCATTTTGTCGATCATGAATGCGTCTAGCAGCTGGTTAGGTTCTCCGTACAAGCCACCCGACAGCGCCTCGGCAAGCCGCTGCCCGGTATTGAGGAATAGCTCGAAGCTCACCGCGCCATCCAACGGACCTGGCAGGCGGAGAAATAAGGCTAATCCAGGCGTTGTAAACCGATCGATATTGCGCATATCAAACGCTCCTGGTTCAACCATATTCGCAGCGCTAAACAAGGGCTGCTCGACGCGTAAATCGCCAGCGCCGAAATGGTGGAAAATATCCATGTCTCCGAAGCGCAAGCCAACATTGTTCATCGCCTTAAGGATCTCGGGTCCGGCAAATTGATGCCCTTTGCTGGGGCGGACGAAAAGCGCAATGATTGCATCATCGCGCTCGACAGCCTTGCTAGGCGCGGCGCGCTTCTCTTCGGCCGATAGTTCTTCGAATGTTAGTTCGAGCTGTGCGTCGATCTTGGCGCTGCGCGCGACGGGTGCCCGGGTTTCATCGCGTTCGCGCTTAATGGTCGGTAGCTCGGTGATAACTGTCTCAGTAACTAAGAATGGCTCGGCATGCGTAACGACATCGCCGATCTCCCAATTATCTTCAGAGAACTCATCCTCGGAGAAATCCTCGTCTGGTTCAATTTCTTCTGATCGAGTTGCGGCGCGCCTTGACGGTTGGAAGCGCGTTCGACGGGGCTGGAATTTGATACGGGTATTACGTTTGCTTTTCGTTCGTCCCCAGACGTAAACGCCGAACACGAACAGCACGCCGACGAGCAACAATAGAAACCGCATTGAGAACATTGAATCAAGCACGGCGAAGTTGATTAACCATGTTCACGAGCGAAGCCAGCTGGGCGATCTAATATTCATTTTACGAAACGAGACGATTAACTCGCGGCGACCATCTCCACGGCTTCTTCCATATTGACTGAAACGAGCCTCGAAACCCCAGCCTCTTGCATCGTGACGCCGACTAATTGTTCCGATATTTCCATGGTGATCTTATTGTGCGTGACGCAAATAAACTGCACAGTTTGCGACATGGTTTTAAGCATTTTTGATAACCGAACCACGTTTGCATCATCGAGCGGCGCGTCGACTTCGTCGAGTAGGCAAAACGGCGCAGGATTCAACTCGAATAAGGAAAACACAAAGGCCAGGGCAGTTAGCGCTTTTTCACCGCCCGAAAGTAGGTGAATCGTACTATTGCGCTTGCCTGGCGGTCGCGCCATAACGGTCACACCGGTTTCCAATAAATCGTCGTCGGTGAGTTCCAAATAGGCATGTCCTCCGCCAAAAAGGGTCGGAAACATCGTTTGGATACCGATATTTACTTTATCGAACGTCTCTTTGAATCGAGTTCTGGTTTCGCGGTCTATTTTGCGGATCGCGCCTTCCAAGGTTTCTAGAGCCTCGGTCAAATCCGCGTGCTGGCTATCTAGATATTCCTTGCGTTGCGAGAGTTGCGAAAACTCATCGATCGCGGCGAGGTTGATCGGTCCCAGGCGCTCAATACGTTTGCACACGAGATCGAGCCGCTCCTGCCAAGTAGTGTCTGACGCTTCGTCGTTCAATTCCTCGAGTAACGCAGTGATCGTGAATTCTGATTGCGTAATGCGTTCTTCTAATGCTTGCTGCCTGACTTGGATCGCGCGTTCCTCAAGTCGTACCTGGTCGAGTTTGCCGCGCAGTTGTTCTACTTCTTGCTCGGATTTCATGCGCATTTCGTCGTTTTGACGAATGTCGAGTTCGAAAGTTTCCAAGGTCTTGCGTGCATCGGCGAGTCCGTTTTCGAGCCCGATCCGAGCGCCTAATGCGTCGTCTAACTGAACGCGCAGATCATTTTGCGGTTCGGTCGCAGATGCAATTGCGCTATTGAGATCGGCGCACCGAGCCACGAGTTCGTTGCACTGGAGTGTGTTTCTGGATAACGCGACGCTAAGTGATTCTTTGCTGGCCCGTAAGCTTTCAAGTTTTAACGCAGTGCAATGCCGTGCCTCGCGAGCGTCTCGCCACATCGTGCGCGCCTTGTCTAAGTGTTCTTGCATCTCAGCGCGTACCGTTAGCAGTTCCGCTTTGCGCGAATCGAACTTGCTTAATTGTTGGCGAATGCTTTGCAGCGTTGCGAGCGCTGCGGCTGCCGCTGATTCGCCGCCGACCGATTGTTGCTCTAAGACGTTAATTTCATTCGTTATGTCTGATACGCGTTCGCGCTTGCGCTCGAGAGTCGCTTCTTGGTGCGAGAGATCGGCACGTAATTTTGCGATCGAATTTAAGCATTGCTGCAATTGTTCAGCGATTTGCGCATCGCGTTGCTCATTTGAGTCGACATCGCGCCGGGCGCGATCGTAAGCGTCTTGCGCGTCCGTTAGCTCCCCATGCAATTGCCCTGTTCGTGTTCGTATCTCCTCTAATGAGCGTTCACGTTGTAGGATTCCACCTTCTTCCTGAACATCGCCTCGAATTTGGATCCAGTTTGGCCCGATCCAGTATCCGTCTCGCGTAATAACAGATTCATGAGCTGCAAGCCCAGCCGACATTTCACGCGCCTGGGCAACGGAATCAGCGATGTACACGCCGGCAAGTAATGCGTCGACAGGCCAATCTGAGCGGACCTTATCGAGGAGTTTTGGCTTGTTTGGATCGGAAAATAACGAGTGCGGATTAGCGGATCGTTCGACGAATGTCGCAACCGCAGTGGGTAATCCTGACAGGTCCGCAGCCAAAATTCGTTCGATGCTGCGATCCTGGCAAATAGCACTCAGTGGTATTTTCATCGCTGCTTCGACGGCGGTTTCCCAGCCGCGTTCGATCGATATTCGCTCGGCTAACAAACCGCTATCGTCGAGCCCAAATTGCGCTAACCAGGCGTCTAACTCACCTTGATCCTGGCGTAATGCAGCGTGTTGCAGGGCGTTTAAAGATGCCTCTTTGCCGCTTAAGGTTTGCAATTCCGTACGAAGCTCGTGAAGCTCGCCAGCGCAACGGACGGTTCTGTGTCGTGCATCCTGCAATTGCGTTTTTACACTATCTCGCTGCAGCAGCAGTTCATCTTGGGCTTGTTCACCGATAAGAGTTTCAGCGCGCGATTCATTAATCGTCGCCTCCAGTTCCTCGGTTACGGTCTGTTGCCGTTCGGAGGATAGGCCGTCGATCTTGGATTTTGCGCCACTGATACTCTCATGCAGATGCTCTAGCCGGATTTGTTCGGCATGCTCGAGTCGAGCTACCTCGGCCCGCTCGCTGTTGAAATCGTCCCACTGTTGTTGCCATGATTCAGCACGTTCCTCAGACGCTTTCAGTGTTGCGTTCGCTTGTTCCGCGGCGGCATTTTGGTGCTCGACATCTGGCTCAAGTGCCAGTAATTGTTCATCTATCGACTCGATCGTGCCGCGATCTGAATCGACCAAAGTATTTATTTCGTCCAGCCCAGCGCGGGCCCGCTCGAGATCTTGCGTCAGTGATTGTTTGCGTTCTTCGGAGTGTTGTAGCGCCTGTTCGAGACGTGAAATTTCGGCACTTCGCGCGTAGAAATCGCTCTGGATCTTATTGAACTCGTCGGTAGCACGCAGGTGTCCGTCACGCTTGCTGACTTGATCGCTCTCAATTGCACGCAAGTTCGCGATTGCCGCTTCAACGCTATTTTGAACTTCGCCGACGTGTGCTGCCTGTATCGCGCGCGTGCTTTCGATAGTCCGCCAACGCAGGGCCAGAAGTTGCGCCTCGGTTAGTCGCTCTTCGTGCTTCAAAACTTGATAGCGTTCTGCGGCATTGGCCTGACGTTGCAGGTGGGTCAATTGTTTAGCAATCTCTTCGCGAATATCGTCAAGCCGTTCGATATTTTCGCGCGCATGCTTTATCCGGTTTTCGGTTTCGCGCCGACGTTCTTTGTATTTCGATATTCCCGCCGCCTCTTCGAGGAATCCGCGAAGTTCCTCGGGCTTTGCCTCTACGACTCTCGATATCATCCCTTGTTCGATAACGGAATAGCCCCCGCGCACCCCAAGTCCCGTGCCGAGGAAGACATCAGTGACATCTTTACGACGACAACGAGCGCCGTTGAGCAGGTAAACGGAGACGCCGTCCCGGGAAATCGTGCGTTTAATCGATATCTCACCGTAGCCGGCGTATTGACCTCCCAAGGTGCCATCAGAGTTGTCAAACACGAGCTCGACCGATGCTTGGCCAACCGGCTTGCGAGAATTCGAACCATTAAAAATAACGTCGGCCATAGAGTCGCCGCGCATTTGTTTGGCCGACGATTCCCCCATCACCCACTGTAATGCATCGATGATATTCGACTTACCACAACCATTCGGACCGACGACTCCAGTGAGATTGCCAGGGAGAGTTAAGGTAGTTGGGTCGACGAACGATTTGAAGCCTGCAAGCTTAATTTTTGTAATGCGCATAGGGGCGCAAGCATACCCTATGCGGAACGCGCCGCAAAATAATATAAACAACGTTAATTATGATTCGTAATATTTTGTTTATTAACAATATTAATGAATATTTAAGTGAATGCTGGAGGTAAATTATTAAATATTATTACGGTCATGTAGTTCGGTAAATTGAACCGCTACCGAGGCGCAGGGGGCGTGCGTCGAACAGAGGCTTTCAAAGCGATAATTTCGATTTTTAAAATGGCAATTCCGAGCCCTGACCAGGCCGCACTATGGTATTGTGTCGAGCGGAAAACAAGCCAACTCTTCAGAGCATCGTGATCAGCCATCCTAGCAAAACCTTAGACACTTTCCCCAATCCAAATCCGCAACGCGACTACACAATACGGATCGAATTGCCGGAGTTCACCTGCCTGTGCCCTCTCACCGGCCAGCCAGACTTCGCAACAATTTTGCTCGAATATGTCCCCGAGCAACGCTGCGTCGA
>JAQCEL010000317.1 GCA_027618655.1 Pseudomonadota bacterium
TCGAGTTTCACGAACAGCACCGGTATGCCGGATCCGCAAACTTATACAACTGCGCGCGACATGGCTAATTTGGCGACACATTTTATTCGCGATTATCCGGACATCTACAAACGGTTCTCGGTAAAAGAATTTACCTATGCTGGAATCCCTCAGCATAATCGCAACAGACTACTCACGCGCGATGCGTCCGTTGATGGTTTTAAAACCGGGCACACAGAAGCGGCTGGTTATTGTCTCGTATCATCAGCCAAACGCGGCGACATGCGCCTCATAGCGGTTGTAATGGGAACGAAATCTGACGCAGCCCGCACTGAAGCGAGTCAAGCATTGCTGAATTACGGCTTTCGATTTTTCGAAACGCGAAAAATTTATTCTGCCGGTGAAGTTATCGCACAAGCAAAAGTTTGGAAGGGCGAACAGGACTCGGTTAGTGTCGGAGTGCATGCGGATCTATTTGTTACGTTTCCTAGAGGGAAGTATGCCGACATTAGCGCGGCGGCGGAAATCACGAACGCCGTTCAAGCGCCTATTGAGCTTGGCCAGAATATTGGCCAAGTGGTGATGAAAATTAAGGATAAGCCGCTCGCTACTGTTCCACTTTCTGCCGTCACAGCAGTCGCGACCGGATCGCTTTTCTCCCGGGCGATTGACGAAGTACTTATGCGCTTGGAGTAGCCGAGCGCGCACGATCCGCTAACTGCCATTGATGAATGAATTTATGTCCGGTTCGATTTGTTACTTAAACGGCAACTGGGAGGCTCTTGCAGATGCGAAGGTGTCCGTTCTCGATCGTGGATTCATCTTCGGCGACGGCATATACGAAGTAATTCCCGTGTTCTCAGGCATTGCGTTTAGATTGCCTGAACACCTTAACCGATTGGAAGAAAGCTTGGCCGCCACGGGGATCAAAAATCCGTTCAATCGCGGCGCATGGGTGAGTATTATTAATCAACTTGTCGCGACCAACCATGGCGGTGACCAAAGCATTTATTTACAAGTGACCAGAGGCATCGCACCGCGTAATCACGTGCTTCTTGAAGAGGTGCAACCGACCGTATTTTTAATGTCATCACCATTAGTATCAAATGGTCCTACCACTGCCATCGCTGCGATAACGCTGCCGGATTTCCGCTGGCAACGCTGCGATATCAAGACGACGTCGTTATTAGCGAACGTCATGTCCCGATTCGAAGCGTCTCGCCTCGGAAGCGAAGAGGCGATTTTTATTCGTGACGGCTTTGTCACTGAAGGCGCCTCAAGTAATGTGTTTGTTGTCAAATCTGGACGAATAAAGACACCGCCATTGTCTCCTGGAATTCTCCCAGGTGTAACACGAAACTTGCTAGTTGAGCTGTCGCGCGGCCCTGATTTAGTTATTGAACAAGCCATGGTTAGCAAAGACGAGCTAGCAGACGCCGACGAAGTTTGGGTTACGAGTTCAGGTCGGGAGATGGTGCCAGTCGTTCGAATCGACGATCGGCCGATCGGAAACGGGGACGTAGGGCCATTTTTCCATGAAGCCCAGTCTATTTATCGAGAATTCAAGCGGCGTTTTTCGGAGCTAGAAAACTAGGCGAAATTATCTATTGCTCTAGCGCAGGCGAGAAGATGCTAACGTAGTTGGCGTGCTTTATGTTCGGATCCCTATACCGCGATTCAGCAGATAAAGCGCTGAGATAAATAGGCTGACGATAAAAAGTGTAATCACACAAAACGCTGCGCCGAGTCCGATATCACTAACCCCCAAAATACCGTAGCGAAATGCGTTGACCATATACAAAATAGGATTTCCCAGTGATACAGTCCGCCAGAAATCTGGCAGCATATCAATCGAATAGAAGACACCTCCGAGGTATGTTAACGGCGTTAAAACAAACGTCGGGACGATCGAAATGTCATCAAATTTTGTCGCTAATATAGCGTTTATCAAACCGCCGATTGAAAACAACGTTGCCGTTAAGATAATCACGGCAAGGGTAATGAGATAAGAATGAATTGCGATTTGGGTGAACAACAACGCTATAAGTGTCACCACGAGTCCAACAATCATTCCTCGAGCAACGCCGCCGACGACATATCCACAAACAATGAGCACATGCGGCACAGGGGCGACCAGAATTTCTTCAATATGACCTTGAAATTTCGCACCAAAAAATGACGACACGACATTCTGATACGAATTCGTAATGACCGCCATCATGATGATCCCTGGTGCGATGTACTGCATGTAACTAAAGCCGCCCATCTCTCCGACGCGCTTGCCGATGAGATTGCCAAAGATTACAAAATAAAGCGTCATCGTGATCGCAGACGGCAAGATCGTTTGTAGCCATATCCGCAAGAACCGTGCTAACTCTTTATTCACGATCGTTTGAAATGCTACCGTGTACGACTTCCATCGAGATCTCGGTGCGCCCTGAATGGTCGCCTCGTTAGACATTTTCCTGCACCATTTTTACAAAAAGCTCCTCTAGCCGATTCGCTTTGCCGCGCATACTTGACACTACAATTGAGCACCTCGAGAGATATTGAAATAGTGTATTGATCGATTGTCCCGCGAGAACGCTAACTTCTAGTGTCGTCGAGTCCTTGAGGCAGAAGCTAAATTCACTATCGCTTGGCGCCGCATCGATGGGTTGCGTCAAATCCAAGATAAATACCTCGGCGTGGAGTTGCTTAAGAAGATTCTTCATTGAAGTGTTCTCGACTATTTTTCCTCGGTCGATGATCGCAATATTACGGCACAAATGCTCCGCTTCTTCGAGATAGTGAGTGGTTAAAATGATGGTTGTGCCGGACTCATTTAACTGCTTTAAAAACGTCCACATGGAACGGCGGAGTTCAATATCGACGCCGGCCGTCGGTTCGTCGAGGATCAGTAGTTTAG